>JAYVMO010000074.1:0-3166 GCA_043758915.1 Acidobacteriota bacterium
CGCAAAGCGAGGCGCATGAGCGTCCATGGTCCGCTGGCGCTTGTCGGCATCCTCGTGGTTCTCGCCGGACTTCACCTGCTGTGGCAATCACGCCGCGAAATTTTCTTCTGGCTCGAGACCTACCTGAAAATTTTCCGTGCGTCGCTGCAGCAGCCGAAGCGAAAAATGGAACGGCCAAAGTTCGCCGGGTTTGGCGCCGGCCACGAGCACGTTCTGCGTCTGCTGCTTGGCCTGAGCCTCGTGCTCATCGTCGGCCCCGTACTTATTTTCCTGGGCCTCGCGTTCTGACGTGAATCCCCCAAATTTCTCCCTGATCGTTCATGGCGGCGCGTGGGACATTCCTCCCGCTGCGGTTCCCGATTGCCGCGCCGGCATTCGTCGCGCGCTCGAAGCGGGACGCGAAGTTCTCGTGCGCGGCGGTGCGGCCATGGACGGGGTCGAGGCGGCTGTCGTCGCGCTCGAAGATGACATCACGTTTGACGCGGGCACCGGCGCGCACCTCAATCGCGACGGCCACGTACAGCTCGATGCCATCATTATGGACGGTGCAACCCTCGAGGCCGGCGCTGTCGCCGCCGTGGAGCACGTCAAGAATCCCATCCGCCTCGCGCGCAAGATCCTGGAATCGAGCGAGCACATGATGCTCGTCGGTACGGGTGCGGAATTGTTCGCGCAGGAAAACGGCATCGCGTTGTGTGATCCTTCCGAGCTTGTCATCGAGCGCGAGCGCATGGCCTGGCGGCGCTGCCGGGAAGGGAATCACGACTCGGAATTTCACTTTGGCCACAAGCATGGCACGGTCGGCGCGGTCGCGCGCGACGCGCAGGGCGGAATCGTCGCCGCCACTTCAACGGGAGGAACGTGTTGTAAGTTTACGGGACGCGTCGGCGATTCGCCGCTCATCGGCTGCGGCTGCTATGCCGACGCGGAAGCGGGCGGCGTTTCCTGCACCGGCCATGGTGAAGCCATTATGAAAATCGTGATGGCAAAAACCGCCGCGGATCTTCTCCACCACGGCTCCGCGCCAGACGCCGCGGTGAACGAATGCATTCGCCTCCTCTCGCGCCGCACCCACGCCACTGGCGGACTTATTCTTCTTGATCGCGCCGGGCGCCCCGCCGCCGCCTTCAGCACGCCCAGCATGGCTCACGGCTATATCCAGCCCGACGGCGCCTTCTTCATTTCGCCCTGAGCTCGAACGTCACCTCGCCCCCCAACTGCCATCTGTCCGACGTGAAGCACTTTTCCACAGACCCCGATCCGTCGGTAACGAGAGGCTAAAGTAGGGCTGTGAGCGGCGCGAAGACGTTTGAGCGCATGAATAGGCCGGGAAACGACAGCGGGGAAAGCGGGTGCGTCGCGAGGAATTCTCACCTGTAAGGTGCGCAAAGCGCGTACGATGGCGGCCATGCGCCGCATACCGAGACCTTCACCCACAGAGTCCCCATTGCTGTTCGAGCTGGATCCTGAGCCACTGCAAGAGACCTTGACCGCCCTGGGCGGAATTCCGCTGGTGGTACAAGCGTTTCGTTCGCTGGGGCTGGCTGCCAGCGTGAAGCAACACGTGGTTATCAAAGAGCGAGGGCGGGGCTACGACGAAGCCACGTTTGTCGAGAGTTTCGTCGTTCTGAATGCAGCGGGGGGAGAGTGCGTGGATGATTTTGCACACCTGCGCGACGATGCTGGGTTGGGAGAGCTGATCGGACATGAGCTGCCTTCTCCGGAAGCGGCACGGAATTTTCTGAACGCCTTCCACGAAGAGAAAAAGATTCAAGAAGCCCAGCAGCGGCGTCTGCCGAATCAGACCGCCTACATTCCCGAGGAGAACAGCGCGCTGGAGGGGTTGGGAAAAGTAAACCAAGAGCTGATCGGGCGATTCGGAGAACGTTGTCTGGATCAGAAGATAGCCACGGTGGATCAAGACGCCACGATTATCGAGAGCCAAAAACGAGAGGCGCTCTATACCTACGAGGGGTCACGCGGTTATCAGCCGATGCTGGCGGTGTGGGCGGAGATGGACGTGATACTGGCCGATGAATTCCGCGATGGGAATGTGCCCGCGCAGATGGCTCCGTTGACGGTGGCCAGAGCGGCCTTCGCCGCGCTGCCGAAAACCGTGACGACTTATTACTATCGGGGGGACTCAGCTTGTCACGAGAAGAACTTGTTGTGCTGGCTGTTGAACGAGAAACGCGAAGAGGGGCCGCAAGGATTCATTGGTTTTGCCACCAGCGTGCGGATGAGCGAGGCATTGCGCGCGGCCATTGGGAAAGTTCCGGAGAGGGAATGGAAGGCGTACGGTAAGCCGGAGGCCGATGCCGATCGGGAGTGCGCCGAAGTGGCATTCGTGTCCAACGAGGAGCTGGAGCCGAAGGACGCGAAGCCAGTGCGCTATATAGCCATCCGACTGCGCAAACGACAGGGAGGATTGTTTTCTGACGGCAGCAGCGTCTTACACTTTGCCGTGTTGAGCAACATTGGGGATTGGGAACCGGTGAAACTGATCGAGTGGCATCGAGAGAAAGCTGGCACCATCGAGCGGGTACACGATGTGCTGAAGAATGATCTGGCGGCGGGAGTGCTGCCGTCGAAATACTTTGGAGCCAACGCCGCTTGGTTGCGATTGGCGGTGATCGCCTACAACGTGCTTACGGCGCTGAAGCGTTTGGCCTTGCCAGCGGATTTACTGACGGCCCGCCCGAAGCGACTGCGCTTTCTGATTTTTTATACCGCCGGTCGGCTGGTGCATCATGCTCGCCAGATGCGCTTGCGGGTAGCCAGGACGATCGAGAAGATCGCTGCGTGGACAGAAGCCGTCCGAGTCTTGCCTCTTCCTACCTGACGAATAGATTCCTGCAAGAGCTTATCGACGGATTTGGCGAGCGCTTTTGGGAGACTCTTCAAAAAAACGGTTACCCGAATTATTTTCCCAACGCTCCTACGCCACTTCCGCTTTGGCAACTCCAACCGGAGCAGCGCGCGCACCGTACACCTCCGGCAAACCAGATTCCCAATCCCCATGTGCCAGCCACTACCGCTACTGACGGATTAGGGTCCCTCAATGTACCTGTTGTAGCAACGTAATTCTGTCACTCTAACGGCAACGTAATTCTGTCACCCTCCCGTGGTGTTTGTATGCTCGAGGCGCGTATCGCCGTAGTAGAGC
>JAYVMO010000075.1:0-4708 GCA_043758915.1 Acidobacteriota bacterium
GGCGGCCGCCTGCGCATCGTCTTGTCCGGCGGCGCGCCTCTCTCCAAAGATCTCGCGGAGTTTTTCTGGACCGTTGGCATACCCATCTATCAGGGCTACGGCCTCACGGAAACTTCGCCGGTGCTTACCACGAACTTTCCGGCCAATCGCGTGGGCAGCTCCGGAAAGCCCATCGCCAACGTGCAATTGCGCATCGCGGAAGACGGTGAAATCCTGGCCAAGGGCCCTTGCGTAATGCAGGGCTATTTCAAGAATCCCGAGGCCACCCGCGAAGTGCTCAGTGAGGACGGTTGGTTCCGCACCGGTGACATCGGCTATCTCGATAAAGACAACTACCTTTTTATTACCGACCGTAAGAAAGACTTGATCAAGACTGCCGCGGGAAAATTCGTCGCGCCGCAGCCCATTGAAAATGCGCTAAAGACCAGCCCGTATCTGCTCAACGCCGCGGTCATCGGCGACAAACGCAAATTTATCGTCGCCCTGCTCGTGCCTAATCCCGTGACCGTCTCCGCGAGGGCCGCGGAACAGGGAATCAAGTTCGCCTCGCATACCGAACTCGCGAACCATCCCTGGGTTCACTCACTCGTTGAAGGCGAAGTGAAACGGCTCACCGCCCATCTCGCCCAGTACGAAACCATCAAGCGCTTCGCGCTGCTCTCCGATGATTTCACCTTCGACGACGGCAGCCTCACCTTCACGCTCAAGCTCAAGCGCCGCGTCGTCGAACAAAAATACCGTGACGTTATCGAGCAGCTCTACGCCGACGTCGCCGAGCCCCGCCCCATCCTGCAGGACTAATGGTCAGAGATACTTGTGAACTTCTTTCTCCTCACCGCCGTTTCCCCTCGCTCGCGGTGCTCTCACTAGCCTCAGGGGTCTCTCTGAACTCTGCGGTGAGTTCTTTTCCAGATTTGTCGCCACGCCCGCCAGGGGCTAGAATCCTCTGGGAGCCACCATGTCAGACCAACTCGTCATCGCCGGCCGCGCCTTCAAATCCCGCCTCATTGTGGGCACCGGCAAATACCGCAGCTTCCAGGAAATGGCCCGCGCGCACGCCGCCTCCGGCGCCGACATGGTCACTGTCGCCGTCCGCCGCGTGAATCTCAACGACAAATCGAAGGAATCGCTCCTCGACTATATCGACCGCGAAAAAATCTTCATCCTCCCGAACACCGCCGCCTGCTACACTGCCGAAGAAGCCATTCGCACCGCGCGCCTCGGCCGCGAAGTCGGTCTCTCCAATTGGGTCAAGCTCGAAGTCATCGGCGACCAGCAAACTCTTTTCCCCGACACCGAACAGCTCATCGAAGCCACCCGTGTCCTCGTCAAGGAAGGTTTCGTCGTTCTCCCCTACACCAACGACGATTTGATCGCCGCACGCAAGCTCATTGATGCTGGCGCCGCCGCCGTTATGCCCCTCGCCGCGCCCATCGGCTCCGGACTGGGCATCCAGAATGCCGCTAATCTTCGTATCCTCCGCGAGCGCATCACCGAAGTCCCCATGATCGTCGACGCCGGCGTAGGCACCGCTTCCGACGCCGCTCTGGCCATGGAGCTTGGCGCCGACGGCATCCTGATGAACACCGCCATCGCCGAAGCGCAGGACTCCGTCCTTATGGCTGAAGCCATGAAAAATGCCACGCTCGCCGGCCGCCAAGCCTTCCTCGCTGGCCGCATGCCCAAGCGCCTCTACGCCGCCGCCTCCAGCCCCCTCGCGGGAGTCGTCCGCTAGCGTTCTGGGTACCACCATTACCGACACCCGGGAATTTTCCTGCATCTTCCTCGATGGCCATGGTTTTACTTCAATCCCGCGCCTTGAGCGAGCAGCAGATCGTTATTCTTGCGTTTTGGCGGGCTTGAAGCCTTTGCATTTACATCCGGGGAAGTTGCATGTGTGAGGGAGCTTCGTTCCAACGTACATCGGGCCGTACATCCGGCTGTGGATGCTTTTTGGGTGGCCGCACTTGCAGGGAATGAGTCTTTTTCTGTTCATGGCTGTACAAGCTTCTTGATGACGCACAAGTGTAACGGTTTGCGATGCGGCAAGGCTAACATGGGACTAGCGTCCGTGCACGAAATTATCAACGGCCTTGACGACCAGGGCGGTCTGGTCCACGAACGTCAAATGTTCCGCTTCGGCGGTATTCTCTGTCATTCATAGCGCAGAGTTCGTATCGGGTCCACTTGTGTCGCGCGTTTGGCGGGGATATAGCACGCCGCCAGGCCGACCCCGAAGAGCACCACGGTCACCGTCACGAAGGTCGCCAGGTCCGTCGGCGTAACGCCAAACAGGAGGCTCGCCATCAGCCGCGTCAGCCTGATCGCGGGAGCCAGCCCCGCTGCAACGCCAATCAATATCATTCCCGCGCCCTGCTTCATCATCCGTCCCAGCGCATCCCCGCTTTGCGCGCCCAGCACCATGCGTAGCGCGAACTGCACGTCTTGCCGAAACGTTTCGATTGCAGGCCTGCAAAGCCGAAAGGTACGACCAAAACACTGCGGAAGTTCCTCCGGATCGCCAGCTCAGCCCGGCAGCAACGCCTGCTGGCCCGTCACCCGTCCCCCGCAGGCTACTTCCAGCGCGTGATCCACAGTCCGATCGCCGTACTCGTCAGCCAAAAAAACACCGTCCATTTGAACGACCCCGCAAATTCCCGCAGGCAATCGATCTTCGCTTTGCAGATGTGCGAAAGCGCGAAAACCTGGTCGGTGATGTTCCTCAATATCCTTTGCGAACTTGCCTGCGACACCGCATCGTAATACTGCCCGCTTTCCTTGTGCAGAATCACATGCTCGTAATAGAGCAAATCCGAGCCTTTGTGCGGCGAGTGATGATGCGGCGCCACTCGCGGCGTCAGCACGTGTGAAATCAAATAGAGCGAGCGCACAAACGCCAGCGCTTGTCCCGTGTACGTGAGCAAGTACAGGACGGTCGCGATCCCCTTGATCCCCCCGGCCAAATGCAGTTTCGGCAGCACCTCTTCGCCCAACGGAATCGTGCTCGCACCAAAGAACAAAAGAAACGTCACCAGATAACCGGCCTTCAGATCCGCCGCGCGAATGATTCCTTGCTGGTCCTCAAAATTCCGCCAGGCGAAGTTGATCTGGTCCTCCATCGTGAAGAGGGATTTTCCCGGCGTCACCATCTTCTCGAGATCTCCCGTATCGTCCATCGTCGCCAAGTGGCCTTCCTTTTTCTCTTCCGTCTTTTGCCCGCTGGCACTGCGCATCATCCAAGCAGCGTTTCCCCTTCCCCTCGCACAACGCCTTTAGCTTCGCCGCCCCGCCCAGTTGCGGCAGTATCTTAGTCCCCCTGTGCATCCCGCGAAAGCCCTTGCTTATACCCTCCCCCGGTCCCCCCGCTGTGTCTGAAAATCAAGGTACACCTTCGAGAGAACCAGCTTTTGCGAACCAGGGAAAATCGTGATCACTCCATTCCCACCAGAAAGAAAGTCACGCCAAAACATGAGGGTGCGAAGAACCACGAGATTTCGTTCGCGAGCCTTCTTGCCAGCGGCCACACGGCCTACTTCGCTCGCGCTCAAGAATTTATTCCACATCTCGCAAATCATCTGGTACCAGGTGCGCACGGGCGATGCGTACGCTATCCGGCAGTTACCCCGGGCCTTGGTGGAGTCGGGGCGAGTCTCCCGTTTCTATTCAAACCTCCCCCAAAAAAGCAGCGAGCCGTTCCCCCGGCAAAGCTTCAGGGCGGAACGGCTCGCCAACTTCGAGCGTGAGTTCGCGCTTACCGCTTGCGAACCTTCTTGGCCACCAGCGTCGGGCCAGTCGGTTGTTGAAACAGCAAGCCCCGGAGGGACACGGTGTCCGCGTTTGGAGGAGCATTCAGCGCTGCCACACTCGAGACACCTTCAAACCTCGTCCGCGCAGGGTCAGTGCTCACGGTGATCGAGGCGATTGGCGGGCTCGCGCCGCCGAAAATAGGTGGGAGATTGTCCACGGTGAAAGTGTTGGCGTCCACAATGGATTGCACCTTGGCAGTGAAGCGGGACATGCGCAGGCGCACCCGGTCGGTGAGGATCGGGGTCGCTACGCTGCCATCGCCGCCCTGGCGCCGCACCTGGATATTTTGTCCAAGCATCATGGCATTGACGCCGTTGAACGAACTCACGAGGGCTGGGTTCACAGTCAGGCCGTCCTGATCAACATGGAATCCGGCTCCGGGTTGGACAAGGACGTTCACGGGGCTGCCCACGTGCACACCGCTCAACATGCTCAAATTCTCGGCGACGACCATCTGGAACGTACTGGTGACGGCATTCACGGAGGTGACGATCCCCTCCAGGTCCTCTTCGTTGGCCCCCTCGTTTTCCTGCTCGATTTTCCTGGCCAGTAGCACCCCGCCAGCCATCAATTTCAGGTCCACTTGGACTATCTGGCTATTCTGAACGCAAGTAGCAAAGTTAACCGGCGCGCAAATGAAGCCATCGAACGTGGTGTTGCTGTCGGACTGAATGCCCGTGAGGATACCTTGAGAGGTCTGCAAATCGAACGTGTTGGTGCTTTTGTTGGCGACCTTGCCGAAGGCTTCATCGACTTCGTCAAGCTCACCGGCGGGCAGTCCGGCGATCGAAAGTTGCGCTACGGTGACATTGCCTGGCTGACTAAAATCAACTCCGAGCGCGTTTGAGAGGATGTTGTCCAGTTTGAGGTCGACTCGAAGTCCGATCGGGTTGCTTGCCGC
>JAYVMO010000076.1:0-10035 GCA_043758915.1 Acidobacteriota bacterium
CGCGCCAGAGATCAATCGGGCTTTGTGCTTCGAACCTCGGGAAAGCTTTGCAGAGCGCTCCGCTCGTCGGGAAATTCCGCGAAAACCTGGTAGAGCCTGGTAATTTTCAGAACTTCTTCCACCTTGGAGGTCAGGCCAATGACCTTCATTTCGCCGCCGCGCTTGAGCACTGACGTGTAGACGCGCGCCAATTCCCCGATGCCTGAGCTATCGAGGTAGCGTAAGCCGCTCAGATTGAGCACGATGTTCTTGCGCCCCTGCTTGAGCAACGTTTCGATGCTTCCACACAGGGCGCCCACTTCCAGAACCGTCAGTTGGCCGGAGACATCCAGCACGGAAACCTGACCTGCCTGCCGAATGGTCGCCGAAAAGTTCACCGTGTCCCCCCTTTGCAACGTGGAGAAACAATTCTACAGGCTTTGCGGCGGAGCAATGAAGAACAATTCTTGAATCGACATTCCAGGTGAAAAGAAAGTTGCCAGTTGCAAAAGGCCGAGCCTGCGGATGGGAAGCAGTGAGCGTGCTTATTGGCGCATCACAACGCGGATGCCACGGCGCCAGCTTTCCGCCAAGCCCACGCGGACCATTTCGAGATCGGGCGCCAAATAACGCAGCAGGACATCCGTGGCGGGATGAAAACGCAGAGCGGGAGCGACGAGATAAACGAGCGGCGGGGCGGGCTGCAGTTCCACGCCGGGGAAATATCCATAGCGCGCGAAATGGCCTTGCTCGAGGTGGCGGCGAATGTGCAGCCAATAATCCGCGGCTTGCAGCGGCAGATGAATGTGCTCGCTGGCTTTCAATTCGAGGATGGCCAGGCGGCCCGCGCGGGTAACCGCGAGCACGTCGAGGATGCCGTGTTCGCCGCCGGCATTGGCGAAAACCTGAGCGTAAGCAAATCGAGGATTGAGCGCCGCGTCGATGCGCGAGACATCCGCGCGAACAATGGATTCGAGCCAGCGCTCGGACTGCGCGCGATAAAGCGCATGGCGCGTGTCGCTGGCGAGCGGGTGGCGGTGAACTTCCAGCTCGCGCAACAGGTGCTTCAGCGCGGGGCGCGAAGCGGCGGTCAGTTCTTCGCGGGCATCGTTGGTTCCGAAATAGACGCTGCCGTCATCCCATCGTGCGAAGGCAAGACCGCGAAAGCGGAGCCATACTTCGCGGGACTGCGCCGCGGGATGCAAGCTAACGGCGTTGGGGGCCAGCGCCACGATGGAATCCAGTGCCGGGCCAGCCTGGCCGAGGAGAGCTTCCGATTCGCGATGTGGCACGAGCCAGGCGTCGAGGTTGCCTGCGCTGCGGGGATCGATCTTGTCGAGAGTTTCGCGCGCCGGGTCGAGTTCGTAGAGTTCGATGGAAAGTTTGGGATGCAGCGCGGCAATGCGATGCGCGACGGCACGGCTGGCGTTCCTGGGAAGAATAAGGCGCAGGCCGGCAATGGCGCCGCGGCGGTTGGATTGGAGGGTGCGTTCCAACCACAGCAAAGCGAACGTCAGGCTATTCTCCGCGGATTCCGCGGATTCACCAGGGGGCACACCCAGCACCGCGGTGCGCGCCGAGCCGCGGCGCAGCAACCCGCGGGCGTAATTGCCGGAAAGGGAATGTTCGAGATCCGGGGAGCTGGTCAGCGATTCGAGAGTTTCGTCAGGAAACTGTTCGGCAAGAATGCGGCCGAAGCGCTCGCAAAATTCTCCCCGGGAGAGGGCCCGCGCATTGTGTTCGAAATCCACTCGAAGAAACTCGAGACGGTCGGGCTTGGCGTGGCCGAAGCGTTCGACGGCCAGCGCCAGGCGCTCGTCGGAATGATCAGTGATGGCCAGAACGCGCCGGGTGAGGTTGCACTGTTCGGACCACAAGTGCAGGAGGGGCTTTTCGCCTGCGCCGCGGACTTCCCAGGAGAGACCGGAGAGAGGCGCGACATGCCTGCCGTTTTCGCGAACTTCAACGGGGCCAGCAGAAGCGAATTCGCGCAGGCTGGCTTGCAGTTCGGCGGCGAGCTCCACGGGTGTAAGTATAAAGGAGATAGCTAACTTTTGTACTACTAGTTTGGTAGGAGCTGTAGGCGAGTTACTCGCACAGTGGGCTGCCGCATGTTCCAGGAAGATGGAATGTGCTCGAAGGAGACTTCGAAAGCGCGATGCTCACCGGGGGCCAGGGGGGCCGCAACCTCGGAGACCGAGTGCGTTTCGCGGAGAGCGATCTGATTCGTATAGTCGAAGAACTCGACGGACAATTCGAGCGTGGCAAGCGAACGGCCACCCGCATTGATGGCCTCGCCGGAGAGCGCGGCGACCTCCTGGTGGAGGAAATTTTCCGCGCGGCTCAGGGCGATATTTTCGATGCGGATATTGGTGGCGGATGCCCGTTCCGCGGGACCAACCGCGAGACGCGACGCCGCTGGAGCCGTTACGCCCTTCGGTTCGTTATTCCGTGTGAGAAAGAGAAAGACGACGACAACGAGAACGGCGGCAGCCGCGAAGAGTGCCGAGAGAACAAACCGGTTCCGCGGCCGCGGTTCGTTGGACGATGGCATGGGAACTGTCTCTGCCGTAGCAGCGAGAAAAACCAGACTCACCGGCCAACGGCAAGCCGCTGAATCAATGGCCCGGGAAGCCGGGCGGCGCGCATGCGAGCCTGCACCGCGGCAACATCATAAGAGACGCGCCAGAATTCGACGGTCTGGTGTTCGAGATCGGCGATGGCGAAGCCAGCGCGGGGGTCGCCATCGCGCGGCTGGCCGATGGAGCCGGGATTCAGCAAATAGCGCCGGGGAGGCTCGATGCGGAGCGCTGCAAAAGGTTCCGAGGGGCGCGGACGAATCTGGAGAACTTCGAGATTGTTGTCCTGATAAGAGAAACCACCTTGATGGTGCGTGTGGCCAAAAAATGTGACCGCGGCCGAGGAGTCCAGCAAACCGTCGAGCGCCTGCGCCGGCGTGAAGACGTATTCGTCTTCATCGTGAAAGGCGCCGTGGATCAGCACGAGGCCTTCGGTGACGAAAGGTCCCGCGGGAAGCGCGGCAAGCCAGGTGAGTTGCTCGGGCTGAAGTTGCGCGCGGGTCCAATCCACCGCGGCTTTGGCGACGGGATTGAAATCGTCGGTGACCATCAAGCCGGCAACGGCTTTGTCGTGATTGCCACGGATGGTTTGCGCGCCTAGCTCGCGAATCTTGGCGGCAACTTCATTCGGGTCGGGACCATAACCCACCACGTCACCGAGGCAAACCGCGCGGTCCCAGCGGTCCTTGGCTGCGGCAAGGACGGCCTCGAGAGCCGTGGCGTTGGCGTGCAGATCGCTGAGGACGAGAATGCGCATCGCAGGCATCTAAAAAGTGCCACTGAGTATAGATGAAGCCGGGAAACGATGCACGGACGGATAAGCAGGAGATAGCAAATTTTCACGACGTCAAAAGGACAAAAAGGTTTCGAGAAATTCTTGGAAATTTTACGAACTCTTAAGAAATTGGAAGGGGCAAACAGGGATACCGGCAGGGTGCCGCAATGGAACGAGCTTCACGGCGTGGAAAAGCGGTGAAGAATTTTTCATCGGCTAACGAAACATTCGGGTGTGCGGATTCGTCTATACGAGTGCAGCCGGGTATAGGCTGTCCCAGGTAAGCCAGAGTAACGAAATTGAAAACCCCGCGGTGGCAGCCGCGGGGCGATGACACGCAGTCTTTCCGGCCGTTAGTCCAGGAAGTAGAGGTGTCGTGAGCGCGAGACTACTCGCCCACGGCCCGCGTGTCAACTCTGTACGGCCTGAGCCAGTTAATTTACGGCTGACTCGAATCCGACCGAAAGGAAATTGACACACATGAAAACCAATTCTTTTTTCCGCAGCAGCGCCCTGCTTGCCGCTATCGCGCTCGCAGCACCCGTATTTGCCAAGCCCATCAGCAAGAACATCAACATCGGGCAGGCCGCTAAGGTTGGCAAAGCCGACCTAAAGGCCGGTGAGTACCGCCTGCTGATCGACGGCACCAAGGCCACCCTCCAGATGGGGAAGAAGACCGTCGCCGAAAGCGAAGGCCGCTGGGAAGACCGCGATGCCAAGTCGGCCTACGACGCGGTGCTCTTGAGCGAAAACGGGCAAGTGAAAGAAGTTCGTTTCTCTGGCCAGAAGCGCGTTTTTGTTTTCAGCGAATAGGCGAGGAGTTTCCGTGACTCCTTTCGAAAGGACGAGAGGGAGGCCGCGCTTTGCGGCGGCCTCCCTGCTCGTTGTTCTCGCGGGGCAGCTCTTGAAGTGGCAAGACCCGGCATCCGCGGCCGGTGAAACGTTCTCCCAAGTAACGTCCGGCGTACGAAAGCTCTTCGCTCCAGCCGCAGCGCCCCTTCCCATCCGTTAGCGGATCAGCATGCCATCGCCGTAGCTGTAAAAACGGTAGCCGGCTTCGACGGCGTGTCTATAGGCGGCGAGCACGTGTTCGCGCCCGGCAAACGCAGACACCAGCGCCAGCAACGTCGAGCGTGGCAGATGAAAGTTTGTCAGCAGCGCGTCGACGACGCGGAATCGAAATCCCGGAACGATGAACAGGCTGGCTTCGGCTCTTCCCGGCAGGAGCAGATCTTGTGAACCGCTATTCGCGGCGCGCAGGGCCGCATCTTCCAGCGCGCGGACGGAGGTCGTGCCAATGGCCAGAATGGTGCGGCCCGCAGCCCGCGCCGCTTGGATTTGCTGCATGCTTTGGGAGTAGATTTCGTAGGATTCCGCGTGCATCACGTGGCCTTCCAGCGTTTCACTGTAAATCGGCTGGAATGTTCCCAAACCGACATCGAGGGTGATCTCGCAGATTTCCGCGCCGCGTTCCCGGATTTTCTGTAACATCTCGGGCGTGAAATGCAGGCCTGCCGTCGGAGCAGCGATGGCCCCAGGGCACTTGGCAAAGACCGTTTGGTAGCGTTCGCGGTCGGCATCTTCGTCGGCGCGTTCGATGTACGGCGGAAGAGGCACATGACCGAGCCGCTCCAGATGTTCCGCCACCGGGCGAGCGTCGCTGGCAACAAAACGCAGCGTGCGGATTCCTCCTTCGCCGCGTGAACACACTTCGGCTGCGAGTTCACCTTCGCCGAAGAGCACCTTTTCTCCCACCTGCATTTTCCGGCCAGGCCGGACCAGAGCCTCCCAGATGCCGGCTTCCAACTGGCGGCACAAGAAAACTTCGACTCGGGCGGTTAAGTGTCCGCTCTGCACCGGGCGAGAGGCTGCTGTCGTATGGACGCCTACTACGCGCCGGCCGAACAACCGCGCAGGAATGACCCGGGCGTTGTTGAGCACAAGTAGCTCATCACCACGCAAGAGGGCCGGGAGGTCGGCAAAAACACGGTCTTCCTGGGTGCCGAACTTGCGGTTCAAGAGGAGTAAGCGGGAAGCGTCGCGGCGGGCCAGGGGACGTTGCGCGATTTGAGCCTGCGGTAGATGGTAGTCGAACTCGTCCAAGCGCATGGAATGCGAGTCTAGCAGGCTTGGCGACCTACCGAACAAACCAAGGGTTTTAGGCAGGACGGCTGGAAAAAATGAGTCCATAGGTTCACCAAGAGCAGTGAGAACGACTCCTTTCAAATTTTGGCTAACATACCGAAATATAATGCCTTATTTACTTTTTTGGCAGACAAAGTATTATACTTGACAATGATACACGCATATTTTATTATTATTCTATAGTTACTTAATGGAGGTAGACAAACCATGAGAACTCTAAATCGCTGGGAACCCTTCCGAGGGACCGCGACGGGCAGAAGGGTGCCATGCGCTTCGAACGCGTGGAGGCCACACAACCCCCGCGGCTGCGGCGCGAATCTAATAGCATGCGGGAGTTCGGTGCTTCAAGGCAGCACTCTGCTTGCAAGCCTCCCGGCCACGTGAAGTTCTTGGGCGCGTGTTCGCGTAGAAGGAATTGATGGTGACCTCATGAAAATACTTCGAACCGGAGCGCTGTTGATTCTGCTGAGTGTGCTGCTGGTAGTCGCAGGCGGTGCGATTGGCGGGCGAAACGGCATGACCATCGCGCTTGGGATTGCCGTGTTAATGAACGGGATCTCCTACTTTTTCTCCGACAAGATCGCTCTGGCGTCCAGCGGGGCGCAGCCCGTTTCGCGAGAGCAATTGCCGCGCCTGTACGCGGTGATGGAGCGGCTGGCGGCCAAGGTCCGGCTACCGGTGCCGAAACTCTACGTAATCCCCGAAGCGGCGCCGAACGCGTTCGCGACGGGACGCAATCCGCATCATGCTTCCGTCGCCGTAACGCAAGGGCTGCTGGAATTGATGAACGACGACGAACTCGAGGGCGTGATCGCTCACGAACTCTCGCACGTTCAAAACTACGACATTCTAACGAGTTCCATCGCCGCTACCATGGCCGGCGCAATCACGTATCTTGCGTCCATGGGCCGATGGGCCATGATCTTTGGCGGGTGGGGCGGAGGACGGGACGACCAGGGGGAACGCGGTGGCGGACTCTCCGCGCTGTTGATGATTTTTCTCGCCCCGTTCGCGGCCCTGCTACTACAGCTTTTTCTTTCCCGCACGCGCGAATACTCCGCGGACGAAACCGGCGCCCAGATGGTCGGACATCCCTATGGACTGATCAGCGCGCTACAAAAACTCGGCGCTTACAACCAGCGTATTCCCACGACTGCGGTTTCGCCTTCGACTTCGGCGCTGTGTATCGTGAAACCCCTGTTTGGAGGAGGCTCGATCTCCTCTCTATTCAGCACACACCCGCCGCTGGAGAAGCGGATTGAGGCGTTGCGCCAGATGGTGGTGACTCCCCAGCGCTAGGGGTTTTGACGGCGGTCCTCTGCAAACTTAAAGGTCGTCCTGTGTAATCATTTCCAACCCTGGAATGAATCGTTTTAAGCCGAGCGTCACCGCTGTTCGTAAATCACTCATTTTGCAGGCGTTATAATTCTGTACTCCAGCCCGGCTTTTGGCTCACCAAATGCACTAGTAAAGTAGCTTTTCGCTCTCGTCGGGGGGCTTCGGGGGGACGGGGAAATGAGCTGCCGAGACACTATTCATTTGATTTGTTGGTACTTAGAGGGAAGACTCTCGCCTTCCGTTGAGGCCGAGATCGAGAAACACCTGCGTTCGTGCAGCGACTGCCATCTGGTGCTGGATGCCGCCACGACCACTCTGGATCGCTATTTCTGTCCTGACCGAATGACTGCGAAACAAACCGCCTCCCAAACTGCTTAGCGGAATTTCCGTAAGCTTTAATAAATGAAGGACTTGTAGCCGCTCGATTTATCGTTGCACGGCTGTTCGCTCGTTGGACCCGCTTTTGTCCGGAGAATCATGCTTAAGGAACGTCTGAAGCAAATTTTACCCTCGCCGTAATGACCGCGTAATCTTTACTGGTACTAGTACGTTCATCACCGCATTGTGCATCGCTCCCTTCCTGAGCTAACCCACTGTCTTTATTAAAGTTATTGGATATTCACGGCAAGTTTGCCATTTGGCGGGGGAGGTGCACCTCTCCAAGGCGCAGGGCGGAGACGCCACAAGGAGAAGAAGTTTATGAGCGAATTTCAAGAACCCATCAACCAGAATACAACCGGGGTACCACGCTGGGTAGGACTAGCAGTGGCTGTGTTGGGCGGAGTTTCGCTGCTCGGTGTAGGACTAGGGGTAACGGCCATCAACCAGGCCAAGAACGCCGAACAGACGGCACAGGCTTCCGTGAAGCAAAGCAGCGACGTCCTCGGCCAGCGGCTGGCGAAGACAGAAGAGCAAAATCAAGCGCTGCAGAGCGATCTGAAGGTAGTCACGGACAAATTGAACGTGACGCAAGCCGATCTGCTCGCGGCCCGCAAGCAGACGAAGTCCGCCGTCGTGGCGTACGGCAAGAAACTGAATGGGCTGGAATCATCCGTGAAGACCGAACTGGCCACCAAGGCGAGCGCGGATGACGTCAATAAGCTGAACGGCGACGTTACCGGCGTGAAGGGTGACCTCGACGTAACAAAGAACTCCATTCAGATGGCGCGCAGCGACATGGGCACGCTCATCGCACGGAATCACGATGAAATCGACCAGCTCCGCCGCATGGGGCAGCGCGATTATTTCGAATTTTCCGTGGCGCGCAAAGCCGGTGCACAGAAAGTCGGGAGCATCCAGATCGAACTACGGGACACCAACACGAAGAAGAACCAATACACCATCAACGTGCTGGCTGACGACAAGAGCTTCGAAAAGAAGAACCGCTCGGTGAACGAGCCCATCTTCTTCTACACTGGCGGGAGCCGCGCGGCGTTGGAACTGGTCGTCAACAAGGTCACCAAGACCACTGCCACGGGTTACCTGAGCATTCCGAAGTCGGCGGGAACGGCCTCGGCGAGCACGGGAACTCCCGGGCAGTAAGAAGTTTGCAGCAGACAAAGCTCAGCATCCTTGAGAACACAACCGAAAAGGGAGGATTCCAGAGAATCCTCCCTTTTTTCTTCATTCCAGGACATCCGAAAATCAGCGACTTCCGTAATAACCAGAGGAAACACTCTGGACAGGGACAATAGGCTATGCCAAGCTTGTCAGCGCCCAGGGGACGAATTTCTGTGGTAAATCAAACCGGAGGGGGAATCATCATGAAGCTACGTTTTGCAGCGGCAGTAGCAGCAACGCTTTTCGCAGGAGCCCTCGCGATGGCGGCGGACGGCACGTGGACAGGCTATATCTCGGACAGCAAGTGCGGCGTGAAGGGCGCTAATGATGGGGCGCGTGAATGCACCATCAAATGCGTGAAAGAAGGCGCCAAGTACGTGTTCGTGAATGACGCGGACAAGAAGGTCTATGCCATCGACGCGCAAGACAAAGTGGCGGCGCACGCCGGGCATCACGTTACCGTGAAGGGCTCGGTGGAAGGCGAGACGCTCAAACTGACCAGCATCGATATGGCTCCAGCAAAGAGCATGTAATCGAAACTTCCGGCAAGACCTTATTTCCGCGGGCGGGGCTTCGGCTCCGCCCGCTTTGTTTTGCGCGCGCGGGCGATTCCGCTACGATGGTGTTCCACCCATGACGACGAGCCTCCTGCATGTCCGGCTGGCAATCACGCCCACTGCGGAAATCCCGGACGCGGGGATTCTGATGCGCGACGGCGCGATTGAAGCGATCGGTTCGCGCGAATCCATGAGTTTGCCCGCTGGAGCGCGGGAAATCTCCGCCACGGACAAGACGGCGGTACCCGGATTTGTGGATGTGCATATCCACGGGGCAGGCGGCCACGACGTGATGGAAGGCAGCGCGGAGGCGCTTTCCGCAGTGGCACGCACCGTGGCGCGGCACGGCACGACCTCCTTTCTGGCCACCACCGTGACCGCCAGCACGCAAGACACCTGCCGCAGCGTGGAAGGCATCGCGCGGTACATTGCCCTGCAGTATGAGTCGCAAGAACCGCTCGCGGAAGTTCTGGGCATTCATTTCGAAGGGCCGTTTATCAGCGCCGCGCGGCGTGGTGTCCATCCTCCGGGCCAGATCAAGCTGCCGTCCGCGGAGCTATTGGAAAAATTCCTGCACGCAGCCGCCGGCCATGCGCGAATCCTGACGCTTGCACCAGAGCTGCCGGGGGCCATGCCGTGCATCGACGCGGCGCGCAGGGCAGGTTTGGTGGTGGCCATGGGGCATACGGACGCGACCTACGAACAGGCGCGCGCGGCGATTGCTCATGGGGTGCGGCATGCCGTCCACGTTTACAATGCCATGCGGCCGTTTTCCCACCGTGACAGCGGCGTGATTGGCGCAGTGTTGACTTCGCCGGAGGTGAGCGCCGAACTCATCGCCGATGGTGTTCACGTGGAGGAAGCGGCGATGCGCCTGCTACTGCAAGCCAAAGGCGCGGAACGCGTAATTTTGGTCAGCGATGGAATCTCGGCCACGGGCATGCCGGACGGCAAGCATACTTTGGGAAATTTTGAAGTCACGGTGACCGGAGGCGTGTGCCGGAACGCCGAAGGCAAGCTGGCGGGCAGCACATTGACCTTGGACCGCGCGCTGCGAAATATCGTGGCGCTGGGCACGCCTCTGGCGGATGCCGTGCGCATG
>JAYVMO010000077.1:0-2252 GCA_043758915.1 Acidobacteriota bacterium
GTCGTTCACTACACAAGCGTCAAGGGCAGGTTGTACTTTACGCTTGTTCGACCAATTCATCGTGCTCTGGTGCCGTTCATGTTCAGCCGAATGCAAAACATGAACAACACAGGAACGCACTAGCCATTCGCGGCCAACCCCCATTCGCCTTCTGATTCGCTCGACGCAGGCCTCGTAGACGTTCTGGTTCACTCTCCTGTTTTCTCCACTTTGAGATTGCCACGTCCCGGCGGGTAAGACGCCCGCCTCCGGTCTGCACTAGCAGCTTTCCCGCCACCAAGACTCGGTGTCACTCAAGCGTGCGGCCCGTTCCGACCTGAACGCGCCAATCTCTGCGCTTCTGTCCCCTGTTTCGCGTCCTGGCTCCCTCGGGGTGGCCTGCCCCATCACTCTCTCTAAGGAGCACCTAATGAACCAGCAACCCATGAACTCCAACTCCCCCGTCGACCACTCTGCGGGCACCCAGGAAAAAGACTCTCCGCGTTGCCAGTACCGTACCCGTACCGGCCGGCGTTGCCGTCAGGCCGTCTCCGACGTTGCTACCGGTCTCTGCTCCAGGCACGCCCTCTCCCGCCCGAAACATCCTCAGGAGGCCGACCTCGCCGCCGTTCTCACCGGTCAACTCACGACGTTCGTCTCCGCCGCGGACATCAATCAAGTCCTCTCCAAGCTTCTCATCGTCCTCACCCAGGACCGCATCTCCGCACGCCGCGCCGCCGTCATCGCTTATATCAGCAACTTGCTCCTCCGCACCCTCCCCGCCATCGACCGCGACCTTGACGAAGACCGCATCGCCACCTTCGACGCTCCCCTCCCCCTCCCCGCCCCCCCGGTCAAACCTTCATGACTGCCTCCGCTCATCCCGGCTCTGCCGCGTTTTCTGCTACATTCGGAACAGTGCCAAGGATTCCCATGTCCGACGAGCAGAACTACACCCTCGTCACCACCGAACGCTTCGCCAGTTGGTCTGCGTCAGTGGTCTGCGTCAAAGGTCAAACAAGCGCGATGGAAAGACCGCACGAGAATGCTGAAATTGGAATACGGATGATGTTTTCGCGGAAAAATAAACGGGGAGGCGGGCCAGGTCTTCCCGCCTCCCCGTTTGTCCCCTTGCGGGGAAAACCGGCCGGTCTGACGGAGGTCGACCAGCCGGTGTGTGTTGGCCTTCCTATGAAACCCCCGAAACCAGAAAAAAGTTACGGTCGAGATGAAAAAAATAGGTAGAATCGCTGTGGAAAACTGACGCCCCCGCCGGGCGTCCTCCCTCATGCCGCGTCCTTCCCACCTAAACCCGGATAATATCTTGCGTTTTCTGCAAGTTAGAAGCGAGCCAGCTTCCACCAACGAAATCGCCGAAGCGCTCCACCTCGGAAAGGGCGACCGCCACCCGCTCTTCAAAATGCTGGCCAAGCTGAAAAAGCGCCGCGCCATCGAAGAACTCCCCGGTGGCCGTTACCGCCTGCCCGGCGGCAAATCCGGGCGCGAATCCCCCGCCGCCGATTCGCATCCACATAAAAACCAAGCCCCGGGTCAAGCCCCAGCCCGCGCCGCTTCCGCCCTCACGGCCCGCGATGAAATCAAAGGCCGCCTCGTTCTGCATCATGACGGCTACGGCTTCGTCGTTCCCGAGACGCCCTTGCCGCAACTCGATGGCGACATCTTCATCCCCCGCGATGCCATTGAAGACGCCATGCATGGCGACCACGTGCTCGTAAAACTCCAGCGCCTCGGCGGCTTCACCGGCGCGCAGCGCGCGGAAGGGCGCATCGTTCGCGTCCTCGACCGCGCTCATCCGTCTATCGTCGGCCTCTTCCGCTACGGCCCGCGCGGCAACGCGGTCCTTCCCTACGACGTTCGCATGCAGCATGAAGTCGAGATTCCTCCCGGAGAGGAGCTGTCGTCGGCGCTGCGCAAGAAACTCGGCCTCGAGGATTCAAAAGAGCATTCCGCAAAAGCAAAGCGCCACCCGCACATTCCCGAACTCGATGGCGCCGTCGTAAACGTCGAATTGTTGCGCTATCCCCGTGGAGGTGCCGCTCCCACAGGCCGCGTGATCGAAATTCTTGGCCGCCCCGGCGATCTCGGCGTGGACACGGAGATCATCATCCGCAAGCACCTTCTCCCGCATGCCTTTTCCGCGGAAGTGCTCGAGGAAGCCGAGCTTCGCGCAAAACCCTTCCACGAATCCGACCTCAAAGGCCGCGAAGATTTTCGCCATTTGCCCATCGTAACTATCGACGGCGAGACCGCCC
>JAYVMO010000078.1:0-3002 GCA_043758915.1 Acidobacteriota bacterium
GACTAGCAGATCGGACGCTGCGTAACGGTAGAAGAAGTGTTCGTAGGCCCTCGCGACTTCCTCGATGTATCCGAGCGAAATTTGCGTTTCCTCGCGCGAAGCTTTCTTGGCGATGCGCGCGCGCAAAACCTCCGGCTTGGCCTGCAGGTAGACCACCAGATCCGGCGGGGGAAGGTCCGCGGTCAGCGCTTCATAATAGCGTTCGTAAAGTTTCAGCTCTTCGTCATCCAGATTCAGATTGGCGAAGATGCGGTCCTTTTCCATCAAGTAGTCGGAAAGCACCGGGCCGGGCGCTTCGATGGCCAGCGCTTCGCGCAAGCGCTTTTGGCGCTCGATTAGGAAATACATCTGGGCCCGAAGCGCGGAGCCGGGCTTCTCTTTATAGAAATCCGCAAGAAAGGGATTGTCCTCGCAATCGTAGATGCGCCGCGCGTGCAGCCGCTCGGCGAGAATCTTTGCCAGCGTTGTTTTGCCCACGCGCAGCGGCCCTTCAATGACAATGAATCGCGGCGATTGAGGTCCGCGCTGCGGAATGCGCGCGCGTTTGGCCGAAGAGGATTCGTTGGCCGCCATCTGCGCGCGATTATAACAGGTTCGTTCCGAAGTGTGCGATCCGCTGTCAGTCTCTTGGCCGTGCCGTGGGGTCGCGCGGCGCGCCGCGGAAAGATGCATCCGAATCCGGCCAGTACTCAAGTTCTACTGTAAGGGACTCCCGTTCCACCAGACAGTAGTACGCAAAAATGTACCCAATGGGCCAGTGCCACCTGCACTCGCGGGCAGTAGAGTCAGTCCAGTTGCGGGCGGTGACTTTTCGCGGAGTTCGCGGCTACTGAGGTGGTGCATGGTTTTCGCAGCGTTGCTTCTGCTCTGTCCCCTTCCGCAGATCGGTGACAAAGCATCAATAATTTCCGGCCAACTTGCGGCGGTTTCTAGTGTTTCCGAAAAAGATTCTTCCCTCTCTCACGAATTGCCGTCGGCGCCGCAACCCAAAGTGAAAACAGACGCACCGGAAGCTGACGACTCGAAAGCTGCTGCCAGCTTGGCCCCCGCGGCGAATTCAAGCGCATCGGCCACGACAGATTCTTCCCTCTCTCCGCAACCGATTCTTCCGGATAATGCAGCATTTCAGCCTTCGCCGCTGAAACGGGCTACTTCTCGTCCTTATGAAAATCCGCGCGACCGAAAGATTTGGTACGCCCTGGCTTTCACGGGACACAGCGCCGCGGCGCTGGATGCCTGGTCCACGCGGCGGGCGTTAGCGAATAACCAAGGCACGGAAAGCAATCCGCTACTCCGGCCGTTCGCGCATTCCAACATGCTATACGCGGCGACGCAGGTGAGTCCGCTGCTGATGGACTACCTGGGGAAGCGCATGATGGTAAGCCAGCACCAGTGGGTGCGCCGGATGTGGTGGGTGCCGCAAACGGTGGGCGCCACTATGTCCTTCAGCGCCGGGGTGCACAACATCGGCATCGTGCACTGAGATCGAGTTCCCGCAAGTTCCTACAAGCGGCCAAAAAAAGCGTCCCGGCGAAACCCTTCCGCCGCCGTGCGTGTGCCGCGGAAAGTTTCGCCGGCGAGTTGCTACTTGCCGGCGACCACGATGACGAAACTGCCAGGCTTCATTTTGCCGCGGCGCTCGCCAGCAGCGGGAGGATCGAAGTCGGCCGCGGGGAGAAAGATGTTGTGCGTCTGGAGGTCAAGTCCCAGGGTGCGCGCACTCTTTTTGGTCGGGACGTTTTCGACGACGGTGAATTTGCCGGGCGAATCTTCGTGGACGATGGTAAGGGTTCCGGCTTGGCCATTGGAAGAAAACGCCAGATTGGTTTCCGGATCGAAGGCGTTGGCGTCCACGCCCGCGCCGATGGCGGGAGTGGCGATGACCTTGCCGGAATCGGCGTCGACGACGGCCATCATTTCGTTGTCACAGCCGGCAAATAGGCGGCGATTCTTCAAATCCATGGCCAGACCAGAGGGTTCCTTGCAGGGAGCGAGCGGCCAACGGTGCATGACAGTAAGTTTCTGCGCGTCGATGTGCACGATCTCGGACTTGTCCTCGATGTTGACGTAGATGGTGCCTTTGCCGTCGGCTACGGCGAATTCCGGCTTGCCGCCGAGGGCCAGCGTTCCGGCGACGGTGCCGTCGGCGGCGTTGATGGCCGTGGCATCGCGGCTGCGGCCGTTGAGCGTGAACACGCGCTTGGTGACTGGTTCATAGACGATGGCGTCGGGGTTGGTGCCGGTCTTCACGGTACCGATGGTCTTCAGCGTTTTGAGGTCGAAGATGGTGGCGGTATTGGCGCCGCCGTCGCTGACAAAGCCGCGGCCGAGATCCGGAGCCAGCGCGATGCCGTGAACACCTTGGGTGTCGGGGATGTCGCCGACAACAGCGTAAGTGTCCGTGTCGAGTACGGCGACGTGCGTGCCGTGTGAAACGTAGAGGCGACGCGCGCTGCTATCGACGGTGACGTAATCCCAGAAGCCTTCGCCCGCGACAGGAAAGCTCTTGAGGACGTGATACCCGGAAGGGCCGGGCGCGGGAACCGCCGCGCGGGAAAATGTGCCGGCAACAAAAACTACCGCGATGACCAGTGCGGCGACGGCCGTAAGAAGAACTAAATTTTTTCGCATAGAGTGAAGCTCCTTATTTTATTGACCGCAGAGCGGTAGTGAATTTGTGTTTTTAAACTATCCCGTGCAGACAGCCAAGAATATACCCCAGCTTGCCACTGAATTGGGGATGGGCACGCAATGGACTTTGGTTTGGCTTTTTCATCCTACTTGCAGGCCTCCACGGGGCTGGAGTCCCGGCTGGTTTCCGAACCATCGGGGTGGGGAAGATCGCTGGAATCCGTGCGATCGGGGCCCGGCCAACCGGTGAAGTCGAAGGTGGTGGGGCCGGCCTCCTCGAGTTCCAAAGTTTGTTCGCGCTGGATGGCACGCTGGGAGTGGAGGAGCTGATTGGTTATGTAGGCGAGGACGGCGGCACGGCGAGGGGTGAT
>JAYVMO010000079.1:0-3935 GCA_043758915.1 Acidobacteriota bacterium
AGCGTCCGCAGATCCAAGCGCACGCGAAATTCCGCCACCGCGGCGCTTTCGGTGATTTCATCCAGCCGCCGCGCCTCCTGCAACGACAGCCTGGTGCCCGCCTCTTCTACCTGCACGCGCGCTTTCAGGAGGAGGGGCGTGCCGGGCTTGAGTATGGCTTCCAGCCGCGCAAAGCTTTCCGGAAACGCCAGCAACTCCTGTACCCCGGTCATGTCTTGAATCGTAAAAATGGCCCATCGCGCGCCTTTCTTCGAGCACATGGGGCGCGTGCCGACGATTAAGGCCGCAACGGTAATCTCCTTGCCGTTGCGCTGGCCCTCGATCTCGTCGAGCGAAACGGCTTTCAAATCCTGTAAACGCGAGGCGTACTTGGCGAGAGGATGCCCCGAGACGTAAAAACCCAGCATCGCGTATTCGCTGGCGAGCCGCTCTTCCTCGCTGCACGGCGCCGCATCGCGCAGTTCGAACGCCACCGGAGCGGACGCCCCCGACGTGCCGAACAAACCATGTTGGCCCGACTCCCTGGTGCGCGCAGCGCGCTGCAACGCCGCCACTGCATCGTCCACGGACGCCAGCATGCCCTCTCGCGGCCCAAGGGAATCCACGGCGCCGGACTTGATGAGGCTCTCGAACACTCGCTTGTTCAAAAAGCGCGATTCGATGCGCTCGCAAAAATCGTAGAGCGAGCGGAATTCCCCCTGGCTTTGGCGGGATTCCCGGATGGCTTTGGCGGTGTTTTCGCCGACGTTCTTGATGGCCGCCATTCCGAAGCGGATCGATTCGCCCACCGGCGTGAAATACAAATCGCTCTCATTCACGTCCGGCGGCAGGATGGAAATGCTCATCCCGCGTGCTTCGTTGATGTACTTCACGGTCTTTTCCGTGTTGCCTGCTTCCGAGGTCAGCAGCGCGGCCATGAATTCGACGGGGTAATGCGTCTTTAGATAGGCCGTCTGGTAGGCCAGCAGCGCATACGCGCACGAGTGGGACTTGTTGAAACCGTAGCCGGCGAATTCCTCCATCAGGTTGAAAATGCGCTCGGCCTTTTTCGCCGCGATCTTATTCGCCGTGCAACCCGCCATGAACTTTGCGCGCTGCGCCGCCATTTCCTCTTTCTTCTTTTTCCCCATCGCGCGGCGCAGAATGTCCGCTTCACCCAGGGAGAAGTTCGCGAGCTTGTTGGCAATCTGCATCACCTGTTCCTGATACAGGATCACGCCGTAGGTTTCTTCGAGGATGTCCTGAAGCTGCGGCAGCTCGTAGCTCACCTTCGTTTTGCCCTGCTTGCGGTTGATAAAGTCGTCGATCATGCCGCCCTGAATGGGGCCGGGGCGGTACAGGGCGTTAAGCGCGGTCAGGTCCTCGATGCGCGTGGGCAGATAGCGCCGGAGAATGTCGCGCATGCCGTGCGATTCAAACTGGAAGATCGCCGTGGTGTCGCCCTTGGCAAAAAGTTTATAGGTGTCCGCATCGTCCAGAGTGAGGTTGTCGAGGTCCACCTTCACGCCGCGGTTCTGTACCACCATCTCGACGGCGTCGTGCAGCACCGTCAGCGTGGTCAAACCCAGGAAATCCATCTTCAGCAGGCCGATGCGCTCGAGAGCGTTCATGTCGTACTGCGTGGTGATTTCGTCGCGGTTGGTCTTGTAAACGGGGACAATGTCGGTGAGCGGGCGGGGCGAAATCACCACGCCGGCGGCGTGCGTGGAAGCGTGGCGCGACAATCCCTCCAGCCGTAGCGCCACGGCCATCAAATCTTTCAGCTGCTCATCGCTATTGATCGCCGCTTTCAGCAGCGGGGCTTCCTCGAGAGCGTCCTGCAGCTCGATTCCCAATGTTGTGGGGATGAGCTTCGCGAGGCGGTCCACTTCCCCGTAAGGAATATCCATGGCTCTGCCAACGTCTTTGACCGCCGCCTTGGCTGCCATCGTCCCGAAGGTAATGATCTGCGACACGTTCTCGCGTCCGTACTTTTGCGTCACATAATCGATTACCTCGCCGCGGCGCCGCATGCAGAAGTCGATGTCGATATCCGGCATGGAAACGCGCTCGGGATTCAGGAAGCGTTCGAACAGCAGGTTGTATTGCAGGGGATCGACATCCGTAATCCGCAACGCATAACTGGCCAGGCTGCCCGCCGCCGACCCCCGCCCGGGGCCCACCGGAACGTTTTGTGCGCGGGCGTAGTGGATGAAATCCCAGACGATCAGGAAGTAGCCTTCATAACTCATCTTCTGGATCATCTGAATTTCGAAAGTCAGCCGCCGTTCGTACTCGGCCAGCGGATTGCGCAGCAAGCCCTGTTTGGCAACCTTCTCGAGGTACGCCACCCGCGTGGCAAATCCTTCGCGCACCACTTTCTCGAAATAGCTGCCCGCGGTCTCGCCCTCGGGGACTTTGAACTCCGGAAATGGATGCGGGATGCGCTCGATCTTTACGTTGCAGCGCGCCGCGATATCCACCGTGCGGCTCAGCGCCTCCGGCACTTCGCCGAACACCTGCGCCATCTCCGCGGCCGTCTTGAAATAAAACTGATCCGTGGCGAACTTCATGCGGTGCGCATCGCTGATGGTCTTGCCCGTCTGAATGCAGAGCAAGACATCATGGGCGTGCGCGTCTTCGTGATGCAGGTAATGGCAATCGTTGGTGGCCACCAGCGCGATGCCCGTTTCCTTCGAAAGCCGGACCAAGTCCCTGTTCACGCTCTTCTCGATCTCGATTCCTTGATCCTGGATCTCCAAAAAGAAATTGCCCTTCCCGAAAACGTCCTGAAGGCGGTAAGCATTTTCACGGGCCTGATCGTATTTTTGGTCGGCCACCGCTTCCGTGACCGCGCCGCGGAGGCAAGCCGAAAGGGCGATCAACCCCTTGCTGTGTTTCGCGAGTAGGTCGTAATCGATTCTCGGCCTGTAGTAGAAGCCTTCCAGGAACCCGGCAGACACCAGCTTGATGAGGTTGTGATACCCCTCCAGCGATTCGCAGAGCAGCACCAGGTGGTTGCTGCCGCGCAGTCCCCGCTCGGCTTCGCCGCGGTCTTGCCCGTTGGACCCGTTCGGCGCTCCGGACTTCTCGCCGCGATCGTGCCGGCTGCCCTTGGCCACGTACACTTCGCAGCCGATGATCGGTTTTACGTCGCGCTTGCTTGCTTCGTAAAAAAAATTTGCAGCGGCGAACAGATTGCCATGGTCCGTGATGGCCACCGCCGGCATCTTCTGCCGGGACGCTTCGTCCAGCAGCTCGGTGGTTTCGCAAGCACCATCGAGCAGGCTGAAATCCGTATGAACGTGCAGGTGAACGAACTCCGGCTTACCCATGGACCTCGATTCTAAAACTCCGGGGAGAGAATTGCGACCTGCATTCTCAGGATTCCCACAGCCAGCGAATCTTGTCGCCATGCGCCGGAATCACTTGTGGCCGCGGCTTCTCTTCCTTGGCGAGGCACTCTTTGCGTGGCTCGCGGGCGAGATGTGTTTCGACGCGTGCTTCCCCGCGCCCAGGTGTTCTTTATGGTACTGCTTCTGCAAAGCCTTCGCGGCTTCCATGTGTGCCATGCGGCCAGCAGCGCCAGTTTCCACCGCGGCGTGCGGCTTCGCGCCAACCTTCCCCGGCTTTCTCTCTTTTTCCTTTTTCTTGGGCTGTTCC
This sequence comes from Acidobacteriota bacterium, assembly GCA_043758915.1. Classification (GTDB taxonomy): domain Bacteria; phylum Acidobacteriota; class Terriglobia; order Acidiferrales; family UBA7541; genus Acidiferrum. The sequence continues at coordinate 3,643 of JAYVMO010000079.1, forward strand.
TTGATACCGGAAAGCTTGCGCAGTATTTTTTCGCGCTCTTCCGGTGTCTTGCCCCGGCCGGTGAGCTGTGCAGCAAAGACCTGCTCGATGACCTCCTCGAACTTTGGCCCCCGTGGCATGCCCAGAGTCTCCAGCTCGTTCACCACCACGGGCAAACCCATACGCACGGGCCGCCATTTGTTCAAATAAGCCCGGATCTTCGACAGCGCGGCGGAGTTGCGCGATTCCGCCATCAAATAGGCCATTTGCTCCAAAGGGAGTTTTTCGAGAAACTTGAATGCCTCGATGGGCGT
>JAYVMO010000080.1:0-3519 GCA_043758915.1 Acidobacteriota bacterium
AACTGCTGCGACTGCTATTTCCACGGACGGGGAAGGCGTACCTCACGGGTGTGACTGGAACGCCGGGAACAGGAAAGAGCACGCTAGTGGACCGGCTGGCGGCGTACTACCGGAAGCAGCAGGAGCAGGTCGGCGTGATCGCCGTTGATCCCACCAGTCCGTATACTGGCGGCGCGATACTGGGAGACCGGATTCGCATGCAAGGGCACGCCGGCGATGCGGGAATGTTTATCCGCTCGATGGCCACGCGAGGTTTTTTGGGCGGGCTGGCGAGGGCGACGGCGGAAGTGGCGCTGCTGTTGGATGCGGCGGGGAAGCAGCAAGTGCTGATCGAGACGGTGGGCGTGGGGCAGGATGAGATCGATATCGTGCGGCTGGCGGATTGCGTTCTAGTGGTGCTGGTGCCGGGGTTGGGGGACGATATTCAGAACATGAAGGCCGGGTTGATGGAGATTGGGGACATTTTTGTACTGAACAAGGCGGATCGCGAGGGTGCGGACCGATTGGAGCAGCAGCTTCATGCGATGCTCTCGCTGGTGATGCCGCGAGATGGCTGGCATCCGCCGGTGATACGAACGGTGGCTTCGGAGAACAAGGGAATCGAGACGCTGGCGGAAACGGCGGCAAAGTTTCGAAAGCATTTTGAGGCCAGCGGGGAACGGACGCGGAAGCACGTCGAGCATTGGAAGCTGCGGTTGATCGAGCTGATCGAGTCGCGGTTGCTGGAACGAGTGCTCGGTGGGTCGGGCGGCGAAGCGGCGCTGGCGGAAATGGCGGCGGCGGTTGCGGGGCGCAGGAAGGATCCGTTCACGGCGGTGAACGAGATTCTGGCAAAGAGCGGTCTCGCGGGCTGAGCATTTTCGCCGGTGCGAGACGCGATTGCGGCGGCGCATCGCCGGATGTTCGGATGTCAATTCCAGGAGAAAAGCAGATGACGGCGGTGAAGGCAAAGAAGAGGAAGGCTGCGAAGAACGAGCCGAAGGCGGTGATGGGCATCATCGGGGGCAGCGGATTGTACGCAATGAGCGGGCTGACGGATGCGCGCGAGATTCGCGTGAAGACACCGTTTGGCGATCCGTCGGAAGCGATCGTGCTGGGAACGCTGGAAGGGAAGCGCGTGGCGTTTCTGGCGCGGCACGGACGGGGACACCGCATCCTGCCGGGGGAGATCAATTATCGCGCCAACGTGTACGCGATGAAGCTGCTGGGCGTGGAGCGGATCATCTCCGTGAGCGCGGTGGGATCGTTACAGGAAGATTTGCGGCCGGGCGAGTTTCTTGTGCCGGACCAGTTTGTAGACCGGACCAAGGGACGCGTATCGACGTTTTTCGGTGCCGGGCTTGTGGCGCATGTGGCGTTTGCGAATCCGACGTGCGGGCAAGTGTCGAACGCGCTGGCGGATGCTTGCGTGCATTGCGGGGTGCCGGTGCACCGGCGCGGGACGTACATTTGCATGGAGGGGCCGCAGTTTTCGACAGTGGCGGAGGCGCACGTGCACCGGCAACTGCGGTTCGAAGTGATCGGAATGACGAATGTGACGGAAGCGAAGCTGGCACGGGAGGCGGAGATTTGTTACGCCACGATCGCGATGATTACGGACTACGACTGCTGGCATCCGGAGCACGAATCGGTGACGGCGTCGCAAATTATCGCCACGCTGAATCAGAATGCCGAGAATGCACAGCGGGTGCTGCGCGAGGCCGTTCGCGCGATGCCCGTGGAAAGGACTTGCAAGTGCGGAGCGGCGCTGGAACATGCACTGGTGACGGATCTGAAGATTGTTCCGACGGCAACAAAGAAACGGCTTGCCGCGATCATCGGCAAATATCTTTCCTAGGAGAAAACTGTGTCCTTACTCGTGGTGGGATCGGTGGCATTTGATGCATTGGAAAGCCCGTACGGAAAAGTGGAGCGGGCGCTGGGAGGCGCGGCAACCTACTTTGCAGTGGCGGCGAGTTTTTTCACTCCCGTGAGCCTGGTCGGGATTGTCGGCGACGATTTCACGAAGCAAGACGCAGAGATTTTCCGCGGGCGGCGCATCGATACAGAAGGATTGGAGCGCGCGACGGGGAAGACGTTTTTCTGGGCGGGGCGCTATTCGGAAAACTTGAACGAGCGGGTGACGCTGGCGACGGAGTTGAATGTTTTCGCGGATTTCAAGCCGCGGCTGCCGGAGAAATACCGGGCCTCGCAATACGTTTTCCTGGCGAACATCGCGCCGGACCTGCAGCGCGACGTGCTGCACCAGGTTAAGGTGCGGCCGAAACTGGCGGCGCTGGACACCATGAACTACTGGATCGAGCGCACCAACGCGGAGCTACGCGAGACGCTGAAGCACGTGGACATCCTGATGATCAATGACTCAGAGACACGCGAGCTTTCGAACGAGCATAACCTCCTGAGGGCGGCAAAACACATTTTCAAGATGGGGCCGACGACGTTGGTGGTGAAGCGCGGAGAACATGGCGCGATGATGGTGGATAAGCGCGGAGTCTTCTGCGTGCCGGCGTTTCCGCTGGAGGAGCCGCACGATCCGACGGGCGCAGGCGACAGCTTCGCGGGCGGATTCATGGGTTATCTGGCCGGGGCAGGCGAGAAGAGTGATGCGGCGATGCGGCGGGCGATGGTTTACGGATCGGTGCTGGGGAGCTTCGCGGTGGAAAAGTTCGGACTAGACCGCCTCCGCTCGCTGAAGCGAAGCGAGATACACGCCAGGGCACGGCACTTTGCGAAATTGACGCAATTCAAGTTGTAGTGTGTAAAATTCTGCTAAAGCCGTAAGAATTGCAGGGGAATATGCTTCCGTTAAATACGATCATCGCCCGGCTCCTTTGGGCCGCGCTGTTGGGCGCCATCATTGGCATCGAGCGCAGCGCGAGGCGGCGTCCCGCGGGGATGCGGACGAGTTTATGCATTTCCCTGGGCGCTGCGCTGTTTACCATTCTTTCCGTGGAAATCGCCACGAGGACAGGAGATTCGGGCACGACGCGCATTGCGTCCAACATCGTGCAAGGGATCGGTTTTCTGGGTGCGGGCGCCATTCTGCACGAACGTGGAAACGTGACGGGGCTCACGACGGCGGCGACCATCTTCGCGATTGCAGCAATGGGGATGGCGGCGGGCGGAGGATTGTATGCCGTGTCGGGGATTTCCTGTGGAGTACTGCTGCTTGCGCTGATCTTCCTGGTCTACGTGGAAGCCTGGCTGGATCTGCGGCCACGGTACATGCTGTTTCGCATCTCCACGGCCAGCGAGATGGACATGGTCGCCGACGTACACAAGATTTTTTCCAACCTTAAGATCATGCTGGACAATTTTCAGGTGTCGATGGCAGGCGAAAAAAACTTGATTCAATTTGATGCGAATGTGAGTCACCGCCAGCAGCAGAAGATTTTTGTTGCGCTCACGAAGCCGGGAGTGACGTGCGAAATGCTGCCGATCGACAGGCAGCACGAATGAGCGTGGCCACATCCGGCGGGGCGCCCGAAGCCGGCAAGATGATGGCGAAAAAGCCGCGCG
>JAYVMO010000081.1:0-6617 GCA_043758915.1 Acidobacteriota bacterium
GAAGCCGGCAGGCACGCCGCCAAGATTTCCGGCGCGCGCGTGGTGAAAGTTCCCCTAACGAAGACCTACGCGCATGACGTCAAAGCCATGCTCTCCGCCGCGCCCGACGCCGGCTTTTTCTATATCTGCACACCAAACAATCCCACGGGAACGCTCACCAGCCACTCCGACATCAAATTTGCCCTTGCCAATAAACCCAAGGATTCCATTCTCCTGGTGGACGAGGCCTACATCCATTTCTGCGACGCTCCCTCGGTCCTCGATTTGGTCAAAGCCGATAAGGACATCATCCTGCTGCGCACCTTTTCGAAAATTTACGGCATGGCTGGCCTTCGCTGCGGATTTGCCATCGCCCGGCCCGGAATGCTCGAGAAAATCGGCGCTTTCAGCGGCTGGAACCCCATGCCTATCACCGCTCTCGCGGCAGCGTCGTCCAGCCTCCAGGATCCGCAGCTTGTCCCCTACCGCAAGCGCATCAATGCTGCCATTCGCGAAGAGACCTTCCAGTGGCTCGACAAGAACGGCTATTCCTACATCCGCTGCGAGTCCAATTGCTTCCTGCTGGATACCAAGCGCCCCGCAAAAAAAGCCCTCGACGCCATGGCCCATCAAAACGTTTTTATCGGCCACGTTTGGCCCGTCCTACCCACGCACGTGCGCATCACCATCGGAACGCGCCCGGAGATGGACCGCTTCCAATCCGCATTTCCGCACGTAATGAAGGCGTCCTCCGTCAGCTTCCTGCCCCCGGCGCCGAAGCCGCGGCACACACGACTTGACGGGCTCGTGCTTCCTTCAACCAGTTGAATCATGGCGACTGCGGGGACCACTACCCTGCGCGCATCATCTGTTCAAAAAACATCGCTTACATGCAAGAGTTTTCCGCTCCTGCTTTTCGCGCGCAATCGAAGGCGGGTTTACGGCAGGTTGGTGAAGAGCGTCTTGCCGCCGCTTTCAGCGACTTGATGCAGGCGCCCGCTTTCCACCATCGCGGTGAGATGCGCCAGCCCGTCGCCATCGCTGAGCACGTAGAAGCGTTCCGGGCTTGACCACAAGTTCACGAATTGCGCGTCATCGATGAACACCGCCGGGCTGCCGGGAGCGTACGAGCCATACTCCAGGTTATTCGCGCGCCCGTTCCAGAGCAGCGCCGTGCGGTCCGTATAAAAGAACACGGACGAAAATGAGTAATACTGCCCATTCAGAATCAAGCGGCCTTCCGGTGCGCGGTTCAGCGCCTCCGCGAGAGGCCTGGAGGAAAGATAGGGATCGAAAACCACCAGCGCGAGGTGGCTGGCGTGAAGGAACACCACCATCATCACGGCTAAGGCAAGAAACGCACGCCGCCCTTTCAAAAACCATGCGCCCGCGGCTCCCATCAGGAATGCGATCCCTGCGACCACCAGGGGAGCGCGTAGATAAGCGAAAGATGCCAGCGTGAGATCTCCCATGTGGCCCAGCGAAAGCGTGTAGGCTTCCGGGTGCTGCTGCAAGGCCCTGGAAATGTCGCCGGGCGCGGGCATTCCGCGAACAAGCACGAGAATGGTGGTAATCGCCGCGGCAGCCAGCGCCGCGATCACGCCCACGGTCTTTGTCCCGATGCGAACCCACCGCGTTTCGCCTGCCATCGCGCATCCCAGCAGCAGCGCCAGCGCCGGATAGATGGGCATCGAGTAGTATTCCTGCGTCGTCGAAAACGTGAAGAAAACCAGCAGAAAGCCGGCCCAGCAGAGCGCCAGCAAGCGCGTGCGCCCGGCGCGATCCACCGGCTTGTAGCTCAGCCCGGCAGCAGCCGGAAAATAAATGCTCCAGGGAAAGAGCCAGAGCAGGTGCAGCAGCCAGAACGCGGCACGCGGCACGGTGTTGTAGTCGCGCGGATAGCGCAGATTCAGGAAACGCAGCACGTGCTCGTTAATGAAGTAGAACCAGAAAAATCCGCGATACTCGCCGGGCCCGCTGTGCATCGTGAAATCGAAGTACGGCGGCATGCGTAGCGTGGCAAGAACGTGCCAGGGGGCGGCAATCGCGAGCAGGATCAGCGTCCCGCTGAGCACATGCAACCTGCGCCAAATCTCTCGTGAAAAAATCTGCCGCGTCACGATCAGATAAATAAAAATCCCGCCCGCCGGCACCACCACCGCGATCAGGGCCTTCAGCATCAATCCAATTCCCAAACTCACCGCCAGCAAAACAGCCCACCGCCGCGCGTGAGGCTCCTCCGGATCGATGGCGCGCTGGAAGGACCAAAACGCCAAACACACCGCCAACGTGAGCATCACGTCCGGAATCTGGATGCGCGTGAACAAATAGAGTCCCACGCAGGTTGCGAGCGACAGCCCGGCATAGAAACCTGCGCGCCGTCCGAAAGCCCATCTCCCATAACGCCAAGTCACCCAGCACAGCAACACCGCGGCCAGCGCGACGGGAATGCGCGCCACCCAGTCGTGAACTCCAAGCACACGGTAGCTGCTGGCAATGAGCCAGTAAATCAGAGGTGATTTTTCCAGGTAGGGAACGCCATCCAGATGGGAGATAACCCAGTCGCCCGATTGCAGCATATTCCGGGCGATCTGCGCCTGCACGGCATCCACGTCATCCATCAGCGATGGCGGCGAGACGATGCAACCAAAATAAACCGCGGCAGCGAAGAGGACTACAATCAGGCCAAAGTAAGAACGCCGTCCGGCGCCTGCTCCATCGGCGCCGTTTGGCACGTCGTTTGAATGTTCCACTGTTTGATCCATAGAAACAGGATGAGCAAGCCCCAGAGGTGATAGCCGAGATTTGCCCGGCGCTCCATGTGTAGCCGAATGAGAAGTTCCACGGCGTCCGGCCGGAAAAGTCCCGTGCCCGTCACCGCGTCAGTGTTTAGCGTGTCGAGCAGGAGGGGCCGCAGAGCACCGCGCAGCCAGTCATGCGTCGGAATGTCCAGGCCGTTTTTGGAATTCCGCAGCACACTGGCGGGTAATTTACCGCGCATCAACTTTTTCAAAATAACTTTTTGACGGCCGCCTTGAATCTTGAACTGTTCGGGCAGCGAAGCTGCGAATTCCACGATACGGTGATCGAGAAATGGCGGCCGGACCTCCAGCGAATGCGCCATGCTCATGCGGTCAACCTTTTGGAGAATATCATCGGCCAGGTAATAGCGCTGGTCGAACGCCAGATAACGGTTGAGCAGCGATCGCGAGTTCCAGCAAGGCAGGTTTTCATCGAAGAGATCGGAAACCGAAGCTGTATTTCCGCCGAGAAGGAGGCCGTGCTGCTGCGCCTTCGAGAAGGGGCCATTCCAGTAAGTGTGAGCTTCGTCGGGCGGCAGAAATGTGCCTTCCAGGAATCGCTTCATCTTGTATTCGAAGCTGATTTTATCGTTGGAAACCGGCCAGTAACGAAGCAGGCCCAGCATTCCGCGGCGCAGCGCTGCCGGCACGCGCCTCGCGGTCCTAGCCAGTTGATCGGCCCGGTAGGTGATGTAACCGCCGAACAGTTCATCGGCGCCTTCTCCGCTCAGAGCCACGGTGACGCTCTGCCGGCTGAGCCGCGAAAGAAACCATACCGGGAGAGCTCCCGCATCAGCCATGGGTTCGTCGGAATAGTAGGCGAGTTCTTCGATGGCCGCCGACAAGTCTTGCGCGGGGCTCAGGTCCAGTTCGTGATGCTCCGTGCCGTAGCGCTGCACGGTTTCCCGAATCGTTCGAGACTCGTCGAAGGTTCTTCCCTGGAACGAAATGGAAAATGTTTTAAGGGGCGCTGTGGACGCCGCGCGCGCGTAGTGCAGAATGGTCGAGGAGTCCACGCCGCCACTTAGCCAAATGCCCAAAGGAACGTCGGAAAGTAAATGCTCGCGGACGGACTGGCTCAGCAGAGAATCCAGCTCTTCGCTCGCATCCGCCAGCGAACGGTTTTCGCAAACTTCAAAGCGCAGCTTCCAGTAAGCTCCCGTCCGGACAGTGCCATCCCGCCATTCCAGGAAATGGCCCGGTGGGAGCTTCTCGATGCCTTCTACGAGCGTTCGCGGGCAAGGAACATAATTTAAGGAGAGATACTGTTGCAGCGCAGTGTGATCAAGGCGCCGCTCGATTTCCGGATGAACGAAAAGAGTCTTCATCTCGGAGCCAAAATAGATGTCCTGGCCGTGATGGTGAATGTAAAGCGGCTTGATGCCGACGCGGTCGCGCGCAAGGATCAGGCGCTTCTTGGATTCTTGCCACAATGCAACAGCAAACATTCCCCGCAGACGGCGAAAACAATCCACATCCCAGCGCAAGAATGCCTGAAGAACTACTTCCGTGTCGCAGTGAGTTGCAAAACGGCGCCCCGCAGCCTCGAGTTCCGCACGTAGCTCGCGGTAATTGTAAATCTCCCCATTCAGGATCACCACCGTCTTGCGGTCTTCGCTGAACATGGGCTGTTCGCCCGCAAGCAGATCAATGATCTTCAGCCGCACCGCGCCGAGCGAAACATGCTCCGATTCGAACACGCCCTGCTGGTCGGGCCCGCGATGAATGAGCGCTCCCGTAGCTTCGCGCATGCGCGCAGAATTGCTCCCGCGATTAAGGTGCGTAAAGCCGGCTATGCCGCACAAAGTAGAGTAATCTCCGTCTCTTACAAGAAAAAATCCAATTCACTGCACTACCGTACAGACCTGTTTAAAACCTTGGAACTCTCAAGGGTTGTTTTGGTTGCCCCGAAAGTTACAAGTCATGGTGTTGCCAAATTAGAGACAGTGTAACAGATTGTGACTCTCTTGAATTGGTTGTAGCTCCGCCCGATGCCTGAGTGCGACGGACCATTCCGGCCCGATTAAATATCCGTGATAAGGTGGCCAGTGGGATTCCCGAATGAAACGACGCCTGCTCGCCTACCTGGTATGCCAAAAATGCCGTTGTTCCTTCGAAGCGCTCGCGGACCGGATAGAGGGAGAAGAAATCATCGAAGGATGCCTCATCTGTCCGGGCTGCCAGGACCGTTTTCCTGTGACTCGGGGGATTCCGCGCTTCCTGCCCCGCGAATTGTCCCCTGCCAAACAAGCTACCGCTTCGGCTTTCGGCTACGAATGGACGCATTACTCGGAACTTACCGAAGCCGACGGCGCTGAATTTCTCGATTGGATCAAACCGCTCGATCCAGCCGCCTTCGCAGGGCGGGTGGTTCTCGATGCCGGTTGCGGCAAGGGACGGCACCTTTTCCTGTCCGCGCAATTTTCCGCTCGTGACGTTATCGGAATCGACCTCTCCGACGCGGTCGAAGCGGCCCATCAAAACACCCGTCACCTCCCCAACGCACATGTTATCCAGGCGGACATTTACAACCTTCCCTTTCTGGCTCCGTTTGACCTGGCCTATAGCATCGGCGTACTCCATCACCTGCCCGACCCGAAGGCGGGTTTTCTCAGCGTGGCCAGCCACCTCAAACCGGGCGGCCGAGTTTCCATCTGGGTCTACGGCAAGGAAGGCAATCGCTGGATCGAGCAGTTTGTCGATCCGATGCGCATTCACGGAACATCGAAGCTGCCCAAGCCCGTCACTCGCGCGATCTCCTTGCTGCTCGCCCTGCCGCTGTATCTTGCTCTGAAGCTTGTTTATGGCCCTGCAAACCGCCTGCCGCGTCTCGCGCCCTTGAAACGTGCGCTTCCTTACGCGGATTACCTCTGCGCAATTTCCAGTTATTCGTTCGCCGAGAATTTCTGGAACGTGTTCGACCAACTCATCGCGCCCACGGCCTTCTATATTCGCCGCGAAGAAGTGCAAGACTGGTTTGCGGCGGCGAATCTCGCCCAGACCGAAATATCGCGGCGCAACAACAATAGTTGGCGGGGAACTGGCTTGCGGACACTCTCTTCTTGATCGTTTCGGAATTGGAAAGCCCGGCGGGAAAACAAAAAGGCCGTCCGGATTGCTCCGGGCGGCCTTTTTGTAATTTTAATCCCGGCGGCGACCTACGTTCCCACACAGTTGCCCGTGCAGTATCATCGGCCCAGCGAGGCTTAACTTCCGTGTTCGGGATGGGAACGGGTGTGACCCTCGCGGTATGACCACCAGGAAACTTGTAACTCGCGTACCGATTCCCTTGCCCATCCCGGGCATAGGATCGCGAGTGCGACAACAGAAATATGTGCGGTCGCGAAGCGACCGGCATTTGGCTGGCATACAAGTTCGACTCCAGGTCGAACAACGCTGTGCAGAAAAGACGGTTGTCTTGTGGCTCTTGCGAGCCACATCTGCACTTCCTCAAAGACGGTTTGAGAAAGTTTTATGATTAAGCCGAACGGGCGATTAGTACTGGTCAGCTTCACGCATTACTGCGCTTCTACCTCCAGCCTATCAAAGTCGTAGTCTTCGACTGCCCTTCTTAGGTCTTAAACCTTGGGAGAACTTATCTTAGGGCGAGCTTCTTGCTTAGATGCATTCAGCAATTATCTCTTCCAGACTTCGCTACCGAGCTATGCCCCTGGCGGGACAACTCGTACACAAGAGGTCTGTTCATCCCGGTCCTCTCGTACTAGGGACAACTCCCTGCAATTCTCCTGCGCCCACACCAGATAGGGACCGAACTGTCTCGCGACGTTCTGAACCCAGCTCACGTACCGCTTTAATAGGCGAACAGCCTAACCCTTG
>JAYVMO010000082.1:0-8706 GCA_043758915.1 Acidobacteriota bacterium
TAGTTACAAGAGTAGAGAACGCCATGCCGGCCGCGCAGGCCGAACAGTATTGGTTCGCCGCGTACACCTGCGCGCAGCACGAAAAGCGCGTGGCCGAGCAGTTGACCGAGCGCGAGGTCGAACACTTCCTGCCTCTCTATGCTTCGGTGCGCCGCTGGAGGGACCGCCGCGTGCGGCTTGATCTCCCGCTGTTCCCCGGCTACGTTTTCGTGCGCCTGGCGCTGCGCGACCGCTTGCGCGTGCTGCAGGTTCCCAGCGTAGTGCGGCTGGTCAGCTTCGGTGGCTTGCCCGCCCCGCTGCCCGATGAACAGGTGGAAATCCTGCGCGCCGGTCTTGCGGATGCGCTGCACGCCGAGCCGCATCCGTTCCTCGCCGTCGGCCGCCGCGTGCGTATTGTCCATGGGCCGCTGGCCGGCCTGGAAGGTGTTTTGCAGCGTAAGAAGAGCAACTTCCGCTTCGTCCTCTCCGTCGAGTTGATACAGCGCTCCATCGCCGTGGACGTGGACGCCGCCGACGTTGTTCCTGCCGCTGCGCCTCGCCTCGCTTTGGAGGCTGCCAGTGGGCGCTGATTCGGTGGAGAGAATCAACATTTAGTTGGTCAGGAACTTAATCAAAACTTAGGAAAACTTCCGCGGCGTGGTTGTCGCTGCCTCCTTCTGAAGAAATGCTAATCGAGAATAAAAACCGGTTAAGTTATGGCCGCCTGCTGGCCCGGAATGTAGTGTGGAATCTGCTGGGTGGAAGCGTCCCGATATTGGTTGCCATTGTTGCTGTTCCTATGATCATCCGTTCGCTCGGAACGGAACGCTTCGGCGTGCTGACGTTTGCCTGGCTGGTGATTGGATATTTCAGCTTGTTCGACCTCGGTTTGGGCAGGGCCCTGACGCAAAAAGTGGCGGAGAAGCTGGGAACCGGGCAAGAGGAAGACATCCCCGCCTTGGTCTGGATCTCCATTCTTCTTATGATCATTTTTGGTCTGGTGGGGATGACGATTTTGGGGCTGCTCTCGCACAGCCTCGTGCATCATTTCCTCAAGATTCCTCAAAGCTTGCAGGCAGAGAGCCTTCGGGCTTTTGTGCTACTTGCGCTCTCTGTACCTATTGTTATCAGCACAGTGGGGCTGCGAGGCATTCTAGAGGCGCATCAGCAATTCGGATTCAGCAATGTCGTGCGTACCTCGATGGGCGTTCTCACCTTCGCAGGGCCCTTATTTCCCCGAGTCGGGAGGAGGCCACTAATGATAAGCAACGGCATCGAAGCATCCCTTAATCTTCAGTTATCGCCGCGCGAAACATGGCCGCAGGCCTGGGTGATTTTCGTGATGCGGGACAGAAGAGCCTCGCTCGAAAGGAAAAAAACGTGAAATACCTGAAGAAAGCTGTTTATGCGGTTCTGGCGTGCGGCCTTGTTGCTTCGCTCAGCGCCGCACCGCGCCCTCCACAACAGCAGGGCGCTTCCGCACCGCCCGCCGCAGATATCGTCTCGGACAATCTAGACCGCGTGGCAGCCACGGCGGTTCAGCTTCTGGAAGTCCTGAACAAAGATCCCGGGTTGATGGTGGAGTTCAAGCGGTTGGTGGCGCAGGATGCGGGAGCCAGCGGTCAAATCCTGGAAGAATCGGATCTGCGCGATGAAGCCATTGCCGAGCGGCTTGGCCAGGATCTGCGCGCTCGCGTCCTAGCCACGCGGCTGCTCCAGCGCTACGGCTATCTCCTCCCGACGGTCAATCCGGGATCGGACCTTGCCGCAAAGCACAACTTGGAGATGCATGAGCGTGCGGTGGCGACTGAGCGCGCGGCCGACCGTGGCAACGTCCCGCCTCAAACAGTGATCAACGTAGGGCAAGGGATGCCGTCTGCGGGGCAGGTGCCGACTCCGGGGCGTCCTGCGCGGCCGCCGCTCAGCGCGGTGGACGGGGTGCTGGACAATGCGGGCCCCGATGTGCTGACAGCTCCTACGGAATCCACATCCATGCGGCAGACGAATCCAGCAACAAGCACAACCCCTGCGGAACACTCCGCATCCGGAGCGCCGATGGATGCGCTTCTCCCGCCCGCCGAATTGCCATCTTCAGCGGCACCGCGGTTGCCGCTTGGCAACCCCGGAGTGCTCAAGGCCGAGTTTGAACCGGTACGCATGGAGCGCCGGCCGAATCCCTACGCCGATGTGCCATCGCTCTACGACCTGTATGTGCAGGCGGCCTCCCCGAATCGAAAGATGGAACGGTTTGGCTTGGACATCTTCCGCACCGGCGCGGCGAATCCGGACATTTTACCGATGGATCTCCCAGTTGGGCCGGACTATGTCGTAGGGCCGGGCGACAGCCTATCGATCAGTCTTTGGGGTGGCGTTTCACAGCGGTTGCTCCGCACCGTGGACCGCGAGGGTCGCCTGGTTCTGCCCGAAGCGGGCCCGCTGCTGGTTTCCGGGCGCACGCTCGGGGATGTGCAGCAAGAGGTCCAGAGCGTGCTGCGCACACAATTCCGCGATGTTTCCGCGGACGTGTCCCTGCTCCGTTTGCGCACCGTGCGTGTCTATGTGGTTGGCGATGTCGTCGCGCCCGGAGCTTACGACGTCAGTTCGCTCTCGACGCCGCTGAACGCATTATTTGCGGCCGGCGGCGTAACTTCGGGGGGTTCGCTGCGGCGGATCGAGCACTTCCGCGGCAAGCAACTCCTCGAAACCGTGGATGCTTATGACCTGCTCCTCCATGGCGTTCGCGGAGACATGAAGCGGCTCGAAAACGGAGACTCCTTGCTGGTTCCTTCGCTCGGTCCGGTCGTTACGGTCGATGGGATGGTGCGGCGCCCCGCGGTGTACGAGCTGCACGGCGAGAAGAATCTCGAAGAAGCGCTGGAGTTGGCTGGAGGAATCTTGCCCGCCGCCGCGCTGCAACACATCGAGGTGCAACGGCTCGTCGCCCATGAAAAGCGCGCCATGCTCAGCCTGGATGTCTCGCCCGGCGCCGATCCTGAAAAACTGAAGAATCAGCTTGGGAACTTCGCCATCTCCGATGGCGACGAGATTCACATCTTTCCCATCGCGCCCTATAACGAAGACGCGGTTTACCTCGAAGGGCATGTGGAGCGCCCGGGACGGTACTCCTACAGGCCGGGGATGAAGCTCAGGGATCTGATTTCTTCCTACAAAGACCTCTTGCCGGAGCCCGCGGGGCGTTATGCCGAGATCATCCGCATCACCGCGCCGGATTACCGTCCGGTCGTCGAAGGGTTCGACCTTGCAGCGGCGCTGGCGCATCCCGAGAACGCGCCAAAGCTTGAGCGCCTCGATACCGTACGGATCTTCGGCCGTTACGATTTCGAGCCGGTGCCCGAAGTGCGGGTCACGGGGGAAGTGGGCGCGCCCGGCCGCTACCGTACGAACGGCCAGCAGCATGTCCGCGACGCGATCTACCAAGCGGGTGGCGTCACTCCCGAGGCTTGGCTGGACAACGCGCAGCTTTTCCGTGCCATGCCCGATGGTTCGACGAAGGTTTTCAATATCTCCTTGCGCGAAGCGCTCGCCGGGGACGCGCTCAACAACATCCTGATCGAGCCGCGCGACCACCTCCTGATTCACCGCCAGCCGGAAAAAGTGGATCCGCCAAGCGTGTACGTGCGCGGCGACGTGGCGCGGCCCGGACGCTACCCGTTAACCGCCGAAATGCGCGTCTCGGACCTAGTGCGTTTGGCCGGAGGATTCCTCCGCAGCGCGAATGCGCAGGGCGGCGACCTGACGCACTATGCGAGTTCCAACAGTTCTTCTGAAAAGCGCGTGCTGGCTGGACACCAGGACCTGAATCTATCCGCCGCGCTCGCGGGAGGGGAAGACCAGAATGTGCCACTCAGCGACGGCGATGTATTGACCGTGCCGCAGCGCGCCAGTTGGAACGACATTGGCGCGGTAGTTACTCTCAGAGGGGAAGTACGTAAACCAGGCGTGTATGGCATCCGGGCTGCTGAGAGATTGAGTTCACTGTTACGGCGCGCCGGCGGGTTGCTGCCGACGGCGTATCCGCGGGCAGCGGTGTTCGAACGAAACGAAGTTCGCGAACTTCAACAAAAGAGCCGCCAGGAGCTGATCCAGCGGCTCGAACAGGAGTCCACGCTGGTGAAGACTTCGATTACGACTACCGCGGCTGAGGAGGCCGCGTTGCAGCAGACGGCGATGCAGCAGCGCCAGCGCATGTTGGATGCGCTCCGCAAGGCTCCCGTTTCGGGACGGCTGGTGATTCATATTGGTACTGACCGTAAAGGTTTTGAGGGCTCTTCTAACGACATCGAGCTTCGCGCGGGCGATTCACTCACCATCCCCAAGCAGCCCGGGGCGGTGATAGTCGTCGGGCAGGTGTACAACGCCAATGCGCTCACGTATACGCCCGGAAAGAATGCCGGCTGGTATCTCGCGCGCGCGGGAGGCGCCACGCAGCTTGCCAACAAGGGCGCGATTTTCATCATACGTGCGGACGGCTCAGTTACGAGCGGCCGCGGCGAGTTCTGGTCCGGAGGGGTTTCGTCCGCGGGGATTGGTCCGGGTGACACCATCGTCGTGCCCGAGAAAGCGGTTCTCGGCAGCAATACATGGAAAAACGTAGTGGCGATTGCACAAATCGCACAAGCAGGGGCACTCGCGGCGGCCGTTGCTATTCCATAAGCAAACATGACGATGCAACGCCAAGTCGGGGTTCTCGGAACGACGCTGCTGTTCAGTGTTTGCGCAGCACGTTTGTGCTCCGCGCAGGAACAGGGAACGGGGCCCTCGACATCGGAAAGTGAGGCTGCGAAGCACCAGTCTTCTTCACGGGCCGACGCGCCGCCGGAAATGAACGCGGTGTCGAAAACATCTAAGGGAAAGCGGATGGGATTGGTGGGGCGTTTCGTGGACGATCAGCGAGAAATATGGACGAGTCCCGCGCGGCTTCGCTTCACTGATGCAGCGTGGCTTGTGCCGCTCAGCGGGATCACGGCAGGACTTTTCGTGACGGACCGCGATTTCAGCAAGCACCTGCCGCAGAATCCGACCACAATCAGCCGCTACAAGACACTCTCCAACGCCGGTGTGGGAGCGCTCATTGGCGCGGGCGCAGGGATGTGGCTCTTGGGCCGCGCCAAACACAACGAACACTGGAGCGAGACGGGATTTCTTGCCGGTGAAGCGGCGTTGAACAGTCTGGCGGTCGTCGAGGGTTTGAAGTATTCGCTGCAACGCGAACGGCCGTTTCAGGGTAACCGCGGTGGATCGTTTTTTCAGAGCGGCGGCACCTCCTTTCCTTCCGAACATGCCGCTGCAGCTTGGTCCGTGGCGGGGGTCATCGCGCACGAGTATCCCGGTCCACTCACGAAGATCATGGCCTATGGGCTAGCTTCCCTGGTCACCGCGTCGCGCGTGCGCGGCCAGCAACACTTCAATTCAGACGTTCTTGTCGGCAGCGTAATTGGCAACCTTGTCGCGCAGAGCATTTATAGCCGGCATCACGATCCCGGTCTCGGCGGCGGGGAATGGAGATCGATCGGCGAATTCTTTCGTGCGGGGAGTTCCTCCGCGGGGAATCAAGGATCACCTTACGTTCCACTCGAGAGCTGGGTGTATCCGGTCTTTGACCGAATGTTAGCGCTCGGCTACATCAACACCGGGATTTTGGGGCAGCGGCCGTGGACACGCCTGGAGTGCGCACGTCTTCTAGGCGAAGCTGCCGACACAATTGAGACGCGTGGTGCGGCATCGCCAGAAGCCAATCATCTCTTCGATGCGCTGCGGGAAGAGTTCGCGTCCGATGAGACCTTGTTGGGCGGCGGCGAAAACCGTGGAATTCGGCTGGAATCCGTTTACACGAGATTCACGGGGATCACCGGCCAGCCGCTGCGCGATCCGTATCACTTCGGTGAAACCCTTTCCAACGATTACGGGCGGCCGTACCAGGAGGGTGTGAACAATGTGACTGGTTTCTCCGGGTGGGCCACCGCGGGGCGTTGGGTGGCATACGCACGCGGAGAATACCAGCATGCGCCTTCGGGGCCGGCATACTCCGACACGGTTCGCAATTTCATCGCGCAGGCCGATAACAATCCTGTCCAGCCAGGTTTCCCCATTCCATCCCGCAATCAGGTCCGGCTGCTGGACGCCTATGTCGGCCTTAACCTGAACAACTGGCAGTTGACTTACGGGCAACAGAGCTTGTGGTGGGGCCCCGGGAGGATGGGGCCGTTTCTGTTCAGCAACGATGCAGCGCCGGTGCGAATGATTCAATTGAATCGCATTACTCCGATCACCCTTCCTTGGTTGTTTCGTTACTTAGGTTCCGTTCACATGGATGCATTTTTCGGCAATCTGCAGGGACACCAGTTTCCGGCAAACCCGGTGATCCATGGTGAAAAGATCAGCTTCAAGCCAACACCCAATCTCGAGTTTGGTTTTTCGAGAACAGTCGTCCTCGGGGGAGTCGGCCGTCCGCTCACGATCGCCGCGGTCTGGAACAGCTACGTGAGCGTGACCAGTTCGGCAACCGAAACACCAGCCAACGATCCCGGGAAGCGGACGGGCGGCTTCGACTTCTCCTACCGCGTGCCTTTTCTCCGCAACTGGCTGACGGTGTACGCGGATTCGATCGCGGACGATGATCCATCCCCGCTGGCTGCGCCACGTCGCGCGGGAATCAATCCGGGCATTTACATACCGCAATTTCCGGGGTTGAGGAAACTCGATCTGCGCGTCGAAGCTGCTTACACGGACGTTCCTTCCAATGACTCTGCGGGAAAGTTCATTTATTTTGATGGTTTTTATCACGACCTGTACACGAACAAAGGGCAGCTGATCGGTAACTGGGTCGGAAGGGATGGCAAAGGCCTCCAGGCCTGGAGCCGTTACTGGGTGGATGCGCGCACTTCCATCGAGTTGGGCTATCGCCATGGTGAGGTCAGCGCGAAATTCGTGCCTGGCGGTGGAAACATCAATGACGGTTCGGTGCGGGCTGATTTCTGGCTCCATCGGGTCTGGAGCGTGAGCGCTTCGATCCAGTACGAGCAATGGAAGTTTCCGATCCTGGCCAACGGACCTCAGACGAATGTGACGTCTTCCGTCGGGATCACGTTTTCTCCAGTTGGTGGACGCCCATAGCGACGAGAAAGTGAGATCTGGGGCCAGTGTCCGGAACAAGCAGGAAGAGAGCAGGGAAAGGAAACAGTGACGCAGACAGCCACCAAGCCGCAGCCTGAGACCGCGCCGGAGCCGGTCGTTGAACAGCTTGCGCTGCCGGAAGTTCCGGCCGGGCAGCCGTCAGAGAATGCCATCCGGCAACTGCGGTTGTTGTGGGAGAGCCGGCGGTTCTTGAGCCGGGCGGCGGTCGCAGGCTTGTTGTGCGGCACACTGTTAGCTTTTTTGTTGCCCAAAAGATTTGATTCTACGACGCAGTTGATGCCCCCGGACAGCCAGTCCGGTTCGGGAATGGCCATGCTGGCGGCGATGAGCGCCAAAACGGGCAGCGGTCTGGGCGCCGCTGCGGGAGATTTACTTGGGGTGAAGAGCACGGGTGCCCTTTTCATCGGGATTCTCCGCAGCCGCACCGTCGAGGATCGCCTGATCGAGAGATTCCGTCTCAAGAAAGTCTATTCGACGCGTCTCGAAGAGGGCGCCCGCCGGAAGCTGGCGGAAAACACTGCGATTTCGGAAGACCGCAAGAGCGGGATCATCACGATTACCGTGACCGACGGAGATCCCCGGCGCTCCGCAGCCATCGCCCAGGGCTACGTTGAAGAGTTGGATCACCTCGTGGCGGAATTGAGCACCTCCTCCGCGCGCCGCGAACGTATTTTCCTCGGAGGGCGCTTGCAGGCGGTCAACCAGGATTTGCAAGCGGCGGAGAAGGATTTCAGCCAGTTTGCCAGCAAGAACACCGCGATCGATGTCAAGGAACAAGGCAAGGCCATGGTGGAAGCAGCAGCGACACTCCAAGGCCAGCTCATTGTTGCGCAATCCGAACTGAGCGGACTCAAGCAAATTTACACCGATAGTAACGTTCGCGTGCGATCCGTGAAAGCCCGCATTGACGAGTTGAAACGCCAACTCGAGAAGCTGGGCGGGAAAGGCGAAAGCACAACGGATGTCTCCGGCCAGTCAGGCGATTCCTTCTATCCTTCCATCCGCAAGCTCCCCCTGCTTGGCGTCACGTACGCCGATCTGTACCGCCACACGAAGATTCAGGAAGCGGTTCTCGAGGCCCTCACCCAAGAGTACGAGATGGCCAAGGTCCAGGAAGTGAAAGAAGTTCCCACGGTGAAGGTGCTCGACGTGGCCAAGGTGCCGGATAAGAAATCTTTTCCGCCGCGGCTGATGATCATGTTTCTTTGCACCTTTTTTGCGCTGGCCGGAGGCGTGGTGTGGGTATTTGGGCGGACGCGCTGGCAAGAAGTCGAGCCGCATGATCCCAGCAAGGTTTTTGCGACGGAAGTTTTCCAGACCGTGAATGCGCAGATGCCGTGGGCGCCGCCGAATGGCTCGCGCGTGCAAGCAGTGACGCACCGGGTCTGGCTGCGGATGGTGCGGCGAGCGGGTTCCGAAAAAGTGGTGGAAGAGCCGCCGATACAGCCGTAAGTAGTTGCAGCATAAGCATTTAAGTTGAAAACGGCCCTGTGGCTGACGGGGCGAAGCTGTATCTGGACTTCAGCGCAAGGGATCAGACACGTGACAATAACATTCGCATCGTCTGCGGCG
>JAYVMO010000083.1:0-4129 GCA_043758915.1 Acidobacteriota bacterium
GCGGCCTCCGCTTGGGCGACTCCCGATGCTTTGCCGCATCCCTACTTTTTTGCTCGGGCGCTTTTCCCGCCGGGCGAGCTTACGCGGCTAACCGATCCGCGTTTTCGCCCGAGCACCATCAACGCGGATGGCGTCACGCTCGACCCTACTTGGCTGGGCTGGCTGGAACGCTCCACCGATGAAGCGCGCAAACTCGAGCCGGTGGCGTGCCTGGCGTGGCTGGAAATGCGCACGTACATGACCAGCACGCTGCTGCGCGACACCGATACAGTCAGCATGGCGCGCTCACTGGAAGTGCGCGTGCCGTTGCTCGATACGCCGCTCGTTGAATTCGTGTGCGCGCTGCCGGACGCCGCGCGCCAGCGTGCAGGCGCGCAAAAGGCTCTGCTCGTGCAAGCGGTCGGTGAACTTTTGCCGCCGGAAATCCTTACGCAGCGCAAGCGCACGTTTACTCTGCCCTGGGAAGAATGGCTGCGTGGGCCGCTGCGCCCGCGTGTCGAGGCCAGCTTCGCCGCGCCCGCGCCCGCTCTTGCTTCACACCTTCACGCCGAAGGCGTGCGCTCGGTGTGGACGGATTTTCTTGCGGGTAAAACTTCCTGGTCGCGTCCGTGGTCGCTCTATGTGCTCAACGAATGGGCGCGCCGCCATCTCGCCGCATGATCCTCGTCCCTAAGGTACACTGAGAAATTGCACCATGAATATTCTTGGGATCAACGCGTACCACGGCAACGCTTCGGCGGCCATCGTGTGCGATGGAAAACTGGTCGCCGCGGTCGAGGAAGAACGCTTCAACCGCGTCAAGTACGCCGCCGGTTTTCCCGCCGCGGCGATTCGTTATTGTCTGAAGGAAGCGGGGCTTGCGCTATCGGACATCCATCATGTCGCTGTGCCGCGCAATCCTTACGCGCGACTCGGCACCAAACTTTTTTATGCGCTGCGCATGCCTTCCTTCGCGCGGGAGCGCGCCAAGGTCCTGACGAAATTCACTGGCGTGCCCGAAGCGCTCGCGCAAGCCTTCGACGCCGATCCCGCAAAGCTCACCGCGAAATTTCATCGCATCGAGCACCATCAAGCGCATCTGGCCAGTGCGTTCTTCGTTTCCCCGTTCGAACGCGCCGCGCTGCTCTCCGCCGACGGCTTGGGCGATTTCGCCAGCACCATGTGGGGAACCGGCGCTGGCAACCGCATGAACATTGAAGGCGCCATCGCCTTTCCGCACTCCCTCGGCCTTTTCTATAGCGCGGTGACGCAATACCTCGGCTTCCTGAAATTTGGCGACGAATACAAAGTCATGGGCCTGGCCGCTTACGGCCAGCCGGAGCAGCTCGCGGCGTTTCGCGACATCGTGCGCTTCGACGCGCATTCGAATGGCAACGGCTTCCGCCTGGGGCTCGAATATTTCACCCACCATCGCACCGGCCCGGAAATGACCTGGGCCGAAGCGGACAAGACGCCGACGCTCGGCAAACTGTTTTCGCCGGAAATGTCGCGCAAGCTCGGACCCGTTCGCGCGCCCGAGGAGCCTCTCGAACAGCGCCATCGCGATCTCGCTTCCTCGCTGCAGGCCCGCCTTGAAGAGGTTTATCTCGGTATGTTGAAAAAATTGGCCGAACGCACGGGGTTGAAATCCGTTTGCCTCGCGGGTGGTGTGGCTTTCAATTGCGTGGCCAACGGGAAAATCTTTGACGCCACGCCATTCGAACAGGTTTACGTGCATCCGGCGGCTGGCGATGCAGGTCTCGCCGTGGGCGCCGCGTATTACGTGTGGCACCAGAAACTCGGCAAGCCGCGCTCTTTTGAGATGGATCATGCGTACTGGGGGCCGAGTTACTCAAGCGAAGAGGTGCGCCGCGCCATCGACGCCAGCGCCGTGGCGCAAAACGGCTACACCATCGCGGAATTACCCGAAGAGGAATTGACGCGCCGCACCGCGGCCTTCATTGCCGAAGGGGAAATTCTCGGCTGGTTTCAGGGCCGCGCCGAATGGGGCCCTCGCGCTCTTGGCAACCGCAGCATCGTCGCCGATGCGCGCCGGCCCGAAATGAAAGAGATTCTCAACCGGCGCATCAAACACCGCGAAATCTTCCGCCCCTTTGCGCCGTCCATCCTCGCGGAAGCGGCCGGCGAATGGTTCGAGAAATCGCATCCCTCGCCCTTCATGACCCTGGCCTATTCCGTGCGCCCGGAAAAGCGCGAGAAGATTCCTGCGCCCACGCACGTCGACGGCACAGGCCGCCTGCAGACGGTGACGCGCGAAGCTAACCCGCGCTATCACGCGCTCATCTCCGCCTTCCGCGATCTTACCGGCGTCCCCGTAGTCCTCAACACCTCCTTCAACGACAACGAACCCATCGTCTGCCGCCCCGAAGAAGCGCTGGATTGCTTCCTGCGCACGCAGATGGATGCCCTGGTCCTCGGCAACTTCCTCATCACGCGCTCGTACTCGTGACCAGCCCTCGCTACCGAAGTTTACGTCGGTTGAGATCCTTTCCGGCGAGGCCCGGAACCTTCGGTCGCTTCGCTCAGGATGACCATGACGGCCAGGATGACAGTGGCAGCAACGGAGCCTTTGGACCGGCTTGATTCCGGAGTGCGAAACGCAGGTTGGGATGAATTCGAGCGGCGATCTTCGTGATTTATTGTCTTAGGTTTCGACGCTGTTAGCCGGCGGGCTGGAGCTTGCCGTCTTGCATTTCCCACTCGAGGCGCACGAGAAAATCGTAGTGCATGCCCGCGGTCTTCAGCCAGGCTTCGAGATCTTCCCGGGAGGCGGCGCGAAATTCGACAAACATTTTGCCCTCAAGCATATTGACGAGCACGCGTTCCGCGCGTGCCAGACCGCCGGCCTGCATGCGCTGCGCGAGGGCTTCGGCGCCTTGCCGGGTGAGGCAGGCGAGCGTGTGCTGGGTAAGGTAGCGTGGCATGGACACTCCTGGGGAATCGTTGAATTCTAAGTATATTCCATACCAGAGGAACGAAGTGCACGGCAGGGTCTTCCCGAAAAACGGATTCTTGTACCGCTTAAGAGGCCACGCTGTGAGGATGTGGTTGGTGGCAAGTCGCTGAGTCGGAGAACTCAATTGTCGAAACGGGGCGGCTGCAAGTTAGGGAACGGTTGAGATTCTTTCCGGCAAGACCCCGGCCCGGTCGGGGCAAGGCCGGAACCTTCGGTCGCTTCGCTCAGGATGACGAAAGAGCGAGGATCCGCTCACAAGAGGTTGCGGCTGCGGTAAAGCGCCAAGCCCTTGGCGGTGAGGCGGGAGAGTTCGCGGAAGAGGGCGGGCTTAGGCTCGGTAAAATTGAAACACGACTTTCCCTGCATGCGCTTTTTTAGTTCCGGTGAGATGCCTTTGAGAAGAGAAGGCTCCCAATAAACCGGCATCAAGTGGTAGCTGACGAAGGCCCTGCCGAAAATAACCGAGGCGAAAAAAAGTGGTTTGCCGGAATGGCTGGGGGACCGCGTCTGGATGTAATACTTGTACTTCGAGTCGGCGGCCACCTCCAGACGGTTCTGGTAAGGGATCAGGATGTCTCTCAGCTTCGCGAAGGTGAGAGCGAATTCGGCCTTCTTACGGGCCGACGCCTTTTCCGGACGCGCAATTATCTTTCTGGAAGCGGGCATGCTTGTATTCCCCCTTGAACCCATCGGAATGGTAGCCGGGACAGGCCATCTCGGCAACTGCCTTGCTGCTTCTTGCCCTTGCTATTTCTGTAAGACCACGCGGGCCAATGGCGTGCGTGATCCCTGCGCAGCGCGCGTCGGGCGTTGATCCAGTGGTGGCCCTGCGCGACGAATAGAGCGCCATCGGCTTACCGTGTGGCACCCCCCAAGTTGATTTTAGAAATCAGGACCGCGTGGGCAGTGAACTTTGGAGTGCGGGAGCTTGCTCCCGCTTTGGGGCGAAGGCACAATCCGCCGCGCATCACGACCTCACGTAGCGACGAACTTCGGCCGCCGAGCGGCGGCAAGCCGCCACACTCCAATGACTGCCTTCCAATATCACGGGCGGTCTCAATGGGTCGACGCAACACTAGTACTTACTTGCATAAATAAGAGTACTTTGACTTGGGTGCTGAAGGGAAGACCGCTGTTTTCTTCCACTCGAAGGGTGCAGCCTTCTTGTTGTAA
>JAYVMO010000084.1:0-9679 GCA_043758915.1 Acidobacteriota bacterium
CGTCATCAAAGCCCAAGCGCAGTTAGAAAAGGGTAGTGACGACGCGCAACCCGAGACGGCAGAGAGAATCGACGTTAAGCACTGATTCGGAATGCCCAACCCATGACGACGCCTCTTCCAAGAACAGCCAGGTCGATATCCGCTGGCGTTCCTCTGCTCACCCCTAATGAGGTCGCACAGATTACGGGTCTCTCCGTCGAAACATTGGCGCAATGGCGCAGTCAGCGCCGGGGCATTCCCTTCGTCAAGGTGAGCCGTAACTGTGTGAGGTATCGTCAATCTGATCTTGACCAGTGGCTTGAAGAACACATAGTGGCGATTGCAGCGGGCACAACAACCGAGAGGAGGCAGACCTAATGTCGGTATACAAACGCGGGAATCTCTGGTGGTACAAATTCCGATTTCAGGGACGCTCGATTCGAAAACCTACTAAGTTCACAAATAGAACCGCAGCACTGCGAGCTGAGGCTAAGCACAAGGCGGATTTACTCGACCGGCGCGCTGGCCTGTCACAGAAAAAGATAGCGCCAAAGTTTGAAGAATACGTGAAGGAGTTCTTGGCTTGGTCCAAGCAGCACCACAGGCCAAAGACGACAGCGCTGCACAGCACAAACTGCGACACGTTGCTACATTTTTTCAAAGGTCATTGGCTGGATGAAATCGACCAGGCGGCAGTGGAGCGCTACAAGACGGATCGCTTAGAAGAGAATCGACGGAACGCTCATGACGGTAGCAAAATAACTGGAGCGACCGTCAATCGGTCGCTGACGACACTGAAGTTAATGTTTGGGCGAGCTGAGAAATGCGGTTTTGGAGTCGCAAATCCAGTTCGCGGCGTTGCCTATTTGACAGAGTCCACTGGCCGCATCCGAGTCGTAAGCTTCCAGGAAGAGCTGGCGTATCTTTCAAAAGCCAGCCAGCCGTTGCGAGACATCGCACAGACCATTCTCGATACAGGGCTGCGGCCAGAAGAAGTGTTTCGCATTCGCCTTGAGAATATCGACTTTGCCGCTCGCACCATCTTCAACCCATTTGGCAAGACCAAAGCAGCACGCCGGACCGTCACGATGACGGAGGCTGTCTGGACTGCGCTGAAGCGACGAGCGAAGACGGACAAGGGAAGCTATGTATTTCCATCCGAGAAACACCCAGATCGCCCCATAGGTTGCGTGCGTAAGGGGCACAACGCTGCGATCCGCCGTGCTGTCATAAAAAGCCGCATTTTGTCTTGTACGACCTGCGCCACACGTTTGCGACGCGGGCGGTCGCAGCCGGAGTGGATCTCCCAACTCTCAGCGCGATGCTAGGCCACACTTCAATCACCATGACCATGCGATACGTTCATCCGGCAGCCGAACAAAAGCG
This sequence comes from Acidobacteriota bacterium, assembly GCA_043758915.1. Classification (GTDB taxonomy): domain Bacteria; phylum Acidobacteriota; class Terriglobia; order Acidiferrales; family UBA7541; genus Acidiferrum. Next base: position 1,366 of record JAYVMO010000084.1, read on the forward strand.
CCTAGCTGCTGCGAAGCTGGAGACCTTCCGCATCAACGGCTTGATTCAGGCCGCCAGCGAACAAGCACTGGGCACAAAAACGGGCACAATGGCACACGTGAACTAATAGCTGACTCCGCTAACTGTTTGAAAAATTTGGTCGGGGCGTCCGGATTTGAACCGGAGACCTCCTGCGCCCAAGGCAGGCGCGCTACCAGGCTGCGCTACGCCCCGACAGGAACTGCTCCAATCATTCTAAAGCAGTTTCCGTCAGTTCGGCTAGCGCAAGCGCGCTTCGTTCGCTCCGCATCATTCGCTTCGTCTGATCGTAGAAATTGCGGGTTGGAAGAGAGCGGGCTAGGTTTGCCCTGCGAGTTGTTCAAACCGTCTTGTCCTTCGCGTAGCAGAGTGGTTCCAGAATGCACTCTACACAATTTGGTTTGCGTGCCCGGCAAACACGCCGCCCGTGCCAGATGAATTGGTGAGAAAACTGAATCCACTCCTCCTGCGGAATGATGCGCATCAAGTCCTGCTCGATTTTCTTCGGATCTTCGTTTCGCGACAAGTCCAGCCGCTGCGACAGCCGCATGACGTGCGTATCGACCACCACGCCGCTCGCAATTCCATACCCGGTACCGAGCACCACATTCGCGGTCTTGCGCGCCACGCCGGGCAGCGTCAGCATCTCTTCCATCGTCCGCGGCACCTGGCCGCCGAATTTCTCTACAATGGCTTTGCCCGCGCCCATCACTGATCTTGTCTTGTTTCGGAAAAATCCCGTAGGCCGGATATCCTGCTCTAGGTTCTGCGGTGTCGCATACGCGAATGATTCCGGCGTCGGATATTTCTTATAAAGCGATTCCGTTACCTGGTTCACGCGCACGTCCGTGCATTGCGCCGAAAGAATGGTGGAAATCAGCAACTGAAAAGGGTTCTCGTATTTCAGCTCACAGGTTGCGACCGGATACGCTTCGTCGAGCTTCGTGAGAATCGCCGCCACTCGCTTCGGTTCTGTCCCGGCCGCGCGCCCCGTCTTCGCGGCTTTTGTCGCTCGAGTACGCTTTGCAACTTTCTTAGCAGTGGTTTTCTTCGCCGGTTTGGTCCTCGAAGAGGCGATTTTCTTTTTCTTCTTTTTCGTGGTCATGGCATCAAAGAATATCACGGCGCAGGGCGGCCGTTCGTGTCCGTCTCTCCTCAGGGCTCGACGGTGGAGTTGTAGGGGTGCAGCGTGCTGCGCCCCTACTTTGCACTCATTGCAGCCAGCAAGCGCCGGAAGGCCTTCCCGCGATGGCTGTGCAGATTTTTTTCTTCCGTCGAAAGCTCCGCAAATGTCTTCTTCAGCGCAGGGAAGTAGAACACCGGATCGTATCCAAATCCGCCTTCACCGCGCGGAGTCTGCAAGATTTCGCCATCCACGTGATCCGTAACAATTGCAACTGCCCTACCGCGTTCCGCAATCGCAATGGCGCACACAAAATGCGAGTTACGCTCGACACCTTCTTTCCGGCCAAGTTCCGCCAGCAATTTTGTTATTCGCTCTGCGCTCGTTGCGCGGGCCCCCGCGTACCGCGCCGAATGCACTCCCGGCGCGCCCCTCAGCGCGGGCACTACCAGCCCTGAATCATCCGCGAACACCAGTCCATCGCGCAGGCGCGAATAGTGCAGCGCCTTGCCCACGGCATTTTCCGCAAACGTGGTTGAATTTTCCTCGAACGAGGGCAGGGAAGGAAAGCCCGGCAATAATTCCAGCTCGACACCCACGGAAACTTCTGCCGTTTCCGCGAGGATGCGAAACTCCGCAAGTTTTCCTGGATTGGACGACGCGAGAAAAAGCCTAACGGGCACGCGCATTGAACTTCACCGGCAGCACGGCCCTCTGTCCCTCCGTCAGCCGGCGGATTCCCGCAGCCGCCAGCGCCAGCAGGTCCTGCATTTCGCTTCCGGTGAATGGCCGTCCCTCCGCCGTGGCCTGAATTTCGACAAAGTGTCCGCCGCCGGTCATCACCACGTTCATGTCCACTTCGGCGCGCGAATCTTCTTCATACGCCAAGTCCAGCAGCGCGCGGTCGTCCACGATCCCCACGCTCGTCGCCGCCACTGTATCGATGAGCGGCGAGCGCTTCAGCATCCCTGCCGCCACCAGCCGGTCAAACGCCAGCGCCAGAGCCACGAATGCTCCAGTAATTGACGCCGTGCGCGTCCCGCCGTCCGCCTGAATGACGTCGCAATCGATCCACACCGTCCGCTCGCCCAGCGCTTCCTGGTCCGTCACCGCGCGTAGCGACCTCCCGATCAATCTCTGAATTTCCTGGGTGCGCCCAGTTTGTTTGCCCCGCGTGGCTTCGCGCGGCGTGCGCTCCTCCGTCGCGCGGGGGAGCATTCCGTACTCGCTCGTCACCCAGCCCTTGCCGCTCCCCTTGAGAAATCCTGGTACGCCGTCGTCCACCGTGGCCGTACAGATCACCCGCGTACTCCCCAACTCGATCAGCACGCTCCCCTCCGCCGTGGAGATAAAATCCGGCGTGATTTTCAGCGGACGTATCTGGTCCGCGCTACGACCGTCGGCTCTCACACTTCCTCCTGCTGTCATCTCCTGCGCGCTCGCAATCTTCAGGGTTTCCGTTCAGGCTGCGTCAGTTTGCCGGGCCCCTTTTCGGGTGTCAATGTTGTTGGTGCCCGCTTGGGTGCTGCGACTTGTGTCGGTGCTGTTTTGTCGGCTGGTTTCACGTTCCCCGCAGCCCCGCTCGGCGGTGCCGGCGTGGTTACTGCAGGAGAAACTACCGTGGGCTTGGCGGGCATCTGTCCCGCTTTGGTGTTCACGACGAAAATACCCGTCAGATCCACGTGCCCCGCCAGCGTCTCTGCTTGCTGTCCATGAATCAGAATTTTCAGCCGCTGCACCTGCGGCACATTGGCTTCCAGCGTTCGGGCGATCGAATCCACCGCCATCTCTTCGCTGGCAATGCCCGATGGCGTCGAGGTCGTTAAGGCTTCTGAGAAATCCGCGATGCCCGTTCCGTCAGGAAGCAGATAAAACGCCAGCAGCACGGCATCCGGCGGCAGAGTGCGCAACTCGGCGTCCACCGGCCCCGCGAGCAGCGTGTTCAGCACCTCCTTGGAGCGCAAGACTGGGTCGTTCGAGAGGGGCAGTTCCGCGGTCACCGGTGCCAATGTGCCGTCTTCGGGATTTGCCGCCCAGAATAGTTTCACTTTCACCCGCGGCTCGCCCGGATTTACCGCCAGCGATTGTTCCAGTTCGCGCCGCGCCTGCTCTTCGCTTTGTTGCTGTAATTTTGCGGCCAGCTTCACTCGCCGCCGTAGAATCGGAAAGTAGATCGCCGCCGCGATCACGGCTACGGCGAGACCCGCGATCAGCCACATCCGCCAGCGAGGCGTCACGGCTGCCCTCCCTGCGTACTCGCCACCACGTACGACGGCTTGAACGCCTCCACTCCTCGCGCGATCGCATCCGCCACTCCCGGCGCCATGCGCTCCAGCTCGGCCCGGTCATCCACCGACACACTCGACATCTCGACGGCAATCGCTGGCGCCGCCGTGGTCCGCAACTGCCGTACCTCCGCCGTCTGCGCTGTCTGCGGCGAACCTTTAAAGCGCTGCGCTAGTTGCGCCTGCACCATATCGCCCAGTTTCCTGCTCAATCCCAGAAACGGCCCTTGCGCGCGTTCCCACGGAATCAGCCCGCTGGCATCCGCGGCCGCCGGCAAATCCGCATGCACGTAAACACGCGCCGTTTCTGGCAGCCCCGTCGACGACACATGCAGCGTCACGAATACCGCCCCACGTTGCGCGTTGGCCATCGCCGAGCGGTCGTCGAACGAAGGATTCTCGTTTCCCTGTCGCGTCTGCAACACCTGAAACCCTTGCGCCTCCAGCGCTCGGCGCACTTGTGCCGTAAACTCCAGTACCACGTCGCTCTCGCGGATTCCCCCCGTTCCCCGCGCCCCCGGGTCCGTGCCACCGTGCGCTGGGTCCAGCACCACGATGTTGAGCCCCGTTCTCTGCGGCGGTGCCGTCATCGCCTGCGGAGCAGCACCCGTCGGCGTCACGCCCTGTGGGGCCGATACGGATTGCGGAGCGGGCGACTGCGTTGTTGCGTTCGGTTGTTGTGTCTGCGGGGGAGCTTGCAGCGGCCTGTTCAGTATTGCTCCAGCAAGCGCCGGGGCGAGAAGCAGTGCCCCCATCCGCATAGCATTTCCGCCCGCAATTCGCGTCATGTTTTTCATCGAGAGCAGCATATCAAATCTGCGCGCCAATCCGAGCATCTCGAATCCGTCTGCTGCGCCGAAAAGGAGACCGGCCTCGGTGCGGCGGACGACGCGCTGCTGCCAGAAAAACAAAACCGCCCGCTTGCAAGAGCCGGGCGGCAAGGAATATGGATAAGCCCAGACCTATGCAGCTTCCACGCCTTCGATGACTCCGGCTTGCTGCATGCTACGCTGCCGCAGTTTGCGGGTCGGGAAGTACAAAATAAAGCCCGCGGAGATGATGAGCGCACCGAAAACGAGCCCATTCATCCCCAGCACCGTCTCGCTCCCGCTCTCCACCAGCGCCAGGCAAAGAAGAAGAAATGGGAATACGCCGCAGGTAATCGCACCGGCAAGTCCGCCGGGTACGCGAAATTCCCGCTTCAGGTGCGGTTCCCGAATCCGCAGCACCACCAGCGTCACGAACTCCAGCATCAGGCTCGCCCCATACAGCATGATGTCCAGCGTGATGAGCCGCTTAAATCCCAGCCCCAGGCACAGCGCCCAGCCGCTCGCACAGACGAGGATCGCCACCCACGGCGCACCGGTCTTCGCGCTCGTCTTCGCGAAAACTTTCGGCAGCATCCCATCCCGCGCCATGGCCAGCGGCAGCCTTGAATAGCTCATCACCAGCGCGTTAAACATCCCGAACGCGCTCATCATCCCGCCGAGCACGATCAGCAGGCGCAGCCACTGAAATCCAAACAGCTTGCCTCCCAACGCTCCAGCTACCTCGGCCCACGAGCCGTCCCCCGCAAACGCGGAAGAGGGTAGTCCCGTGAAGTAAATCAACAGGAATGGCAAAATGTAGGTCAACGAAACAAGAATGACCGCCGCGATCATGGCCTTAGGATAGGTCCGCTGCGGTTTTTCTACTTCTTGGGCGATCGTCGACGCGTTGTCCCAGCCCATGTAGTTCCACATCGCCACCAGCACTCCGCCCAGCAAACCCAATCCCGTGGCCACCGGCGCGGCGTGCGGATCGCTCAGCGCTCCAACCTTGAACGGCGAGAGCACCACGATCACTGCGAAGGGCGCCGACAGCAGGAAGAACAGCCACAGCGAGGTAATGCCCACCACGCGAATTCCCGCGAGATTCAACCCTGCGCAAGTGATCACCACAAACAACCCCACCATCACCCCGCGATTTCCCGCAACGAACCACGGCGACATCGCCTTCAAATAAAAAACGAAAAGCGTCGGGTAGATGGCCATGTCAAAGATGCTGGCGACCAAGGAGAGCCACGCTTCCTGAAATCCCCAGAAATTTCCCAGTCCGCGCCGCACCCAGGCGTAATAACCGCCCTCCGCGGGCAGTGCGCTCGATAGCTCGCCGATCATGAAGGCCGTCGGCAGGCACCACAGTACCGGCAGGAACAGCAGGATCAGAATGCCGTGGCCGTAACCAGCTCCATGCACGATCTCTTCCGTGCCGTACGTGCCGCCGGAGACCATGAAAAACGTAGCGATCACAAGCGGCCAGAGTGTCAGCTTCGCTATTCTTTTTGTTGTTGTGGAGTTTGCTCGGGAAGGCAGTTGGGCTGGAAGCGTTATGGAACTCAATTTTTACTCTCGTCCTCCTTAGGCGAGTCCCACTCTGACAGCGGAGAAAGCGAGTTCGCAGTTGCAGAATACAAGACTCCTCACTGCATGCAAGAAAAAAACGCATAGAAATGCAAATTTTTTTCGTGGCAAGCTTCGGCCTTCTTCGCTCCTTCCGCGACTCTTCGCCGCTTTCGCGCCATCTCGCGCGGGCCCTGTGATAAACTCCGCCTCTCGTTCTTGCACCCATACCCGTTTCAGGAGTCTCTCAAATGATCTCGCCGCTCCGCTGCCCGTTGGTTTTCGCTTTGCTGCTAGCCGTTCCCGGAGCCTTCGCTCAAACCCCGGCTCCCGCGCCCCGTCCCATCACCATTGATGACTACTTTCAGATTCGCGAGGTCCAAGATCCCCAGCTCAGTCCCGACGCCAAGTGGGTCACCTACAGCGTAAAGACGCCCAGCCTCAAGGACGACAAAAACGAAAGCCGCGTCTGGATGGTTCCCGCCGTCGGTGGCGATGCTCTGCCCTTGACCGCCGAAGACGTCTCCTCCTCCCACGCGCGCTGGAGCCCCGATGGCAAGTACATCGCCTTCCTCTCCGCCCGTAACGAAGGCAAGACCCAAGTCTGGCTCCTCAACCGCCTCGGCGGCGAAGCTCAGCACCTTACCGACACACTCCAGGACGTTGACGGCTTCGTCTGGTCGCCGGACAGCCGCCGTCTAGTCCTCATTCTTCGCGACCCCACCCCCGAAGAACTCGAAGCCGCGAAAGACAAAGGCGACAAATCCAAGGACTCCCCCGACAAGGATAAGAAGAGCAAAACGCGGAAGCCCTGGATCATCGACCGCTTACAATTCAAGGAAGATGAAATCGGTTACCTGGACCGCCGCCGTACTCACCTCTATGTATTTGACTTAGCCGCAAAGACCGCGACGCAGATCACTTCCGGCGATTATGACGATAGCGAGCCTGCCTGGTCTCCGGATGGCAAACTCCTCGCCTTCGCCAGCAACCGCTCACAGCCAGATCCCGACGCCAACTACAACACGGATATTTGGGTGGTCCCCGCCGACAACGCCGAAAAGGGCGCCCATCTTACGCAAGTCACCACCAACCCCGGCGAAGATGGCTCTCCCGCGTGGTCTCCCGACGGCAAATGGATCGCTTACGTCACCCGGCTTGACCCCAAGCTCTTCCAGTACGCCACGAAACACATCGCCGTGGCTCCAGCCGCCGGGGGTGAACCCCGCGTCCTCACACGCGAACTTGACCGCATGTCCACCGACCCGCACTTCACTGCCGACGGCAAGTACATCCTCTTTATCTGCGACGACGATGGCACGCAAAACCTCTGCAGCGTCAACTTTGGGGACGGCAAACTAGGTGCGCGTCCAGTCTCGGGAAGGCTCATGGTCAACGCCTACTCGACGGGCGCAGGTTCCAGCGGCAATATCATTGCTCAGGTCGCCACCATCGACCGTCCCGACGAGCTCTACGCAGTTGTCGCCGGCAAACTCACGCAAATCACCCACACCAACGACGCCCTGATTAGCCAGCTCAAGCTAACCCACGGCGAGTACGTCCATTTCAAGAGCAAGGACGGCACAACCGTCTCCGGCTACCTTTACAAGCCCCTCGACTATGTCCCCGGCAAGAAATACCCCACCATCCTTCGTCCACACGGCGGACCTGTCTGGGCTTACTACGCGGAGTTTGACCATCTGCCGCAGTTGCTTGCCGCCAACGGTTACGCCGTCCTATTCCCAAATCCCCGGGGATCCTCCGGTTACGGTCAGGATTATTGCCAAGCGATTTTTGCGGATTGGGGCAACAAGGACTATCAAGACGACATGGCTATGGTGGATTACGCCATCGCCCAAGGCATCGCCGATCCAGATAAGCTCGCCGTTGGTGGCTGGTCTTACGGCGGCATGTCTACCGACTTCATCATCGCCCAGACCACGCGCTTCAAAGCCGCCATCTCCGGCGCTGGGCAAGGTTTGAACTCAGCCCTCTACGGCCATGACCAATACCAGAAAGACTACGAGACCGAACTCGGCCTCCCCTGGGAAAACAAAGCCTTGTGGGACAAGCTCTCTCCCTTCTATAAGGTAGCCAACATCACCACGCCCACGCTCTTCATGGGTGGCGAGGTGGATTGGAACGTGCCCATCCTCGGCGGCGAGCAAATGTATCAGGCCCTCAAGCGCCTCGGCCGGACCACCGAACTCGTTGTCTACCCCGGCGAATACCACGAGTTCACCACGCCATCCCACATCAAGGACCGCCTCGAGCGCTACTTGGCTTGGTACGCTCATTTCGTCAAAGGCGATGCCACGCCAGCCCGGCCTGCCGATGGCCCCAAGCCCGCTGAATAATGCAGAGGGCGGACTTCCCTACGCTCAATTTCACTGTTTGGCATATCCTCTACTAGTACTTACTTGCATAAATAAGAGTACTTTGACTTGGGTGCTGAAGGGAAGACCGCTGTTTTCTTCCACTCGAAGGGTGCAGCCTTCTTGTTGTAA
>JAYVMO010000085.1:0-4245 GCA_043758915.1 Acidobacteriota bacterium
TCGACGGTGAAGAATTTGCGGAGGCCTTCGCGTTCGGCGACGCGGAGGAGGGCGGCGTCGCCGAGGTCCATGGGACGGTTTGTTTTCGTTTCCCAGCCCTTACGGGCTGGGCTAACGTGTGGCGCGCCTACGGCGCTTGCGGCGGATGTGGAACTAAGCAGCTATGGTCGGTGGAAGGATTGGCTCATTGCTGGCCGATGCGGTCGAGTTGTTTTTTGAGGGCTAGTTCGTCGAGGCTGGCGAGCGGGAGGCTTAGGAAGAGGGTGATGCGGTGGTCTAGGGCGACGAAGGCGTTGTGGAAGGCGCGCGCGATTTGCTCGGGGTTGCCGGCGACTGCTGCGGGATCGGGGACGCCCCAATGGGCGGTCATGGGTTGGCCGGGCCAGATGGGGCAGATTTCCTTGGCGGCGTTATCGCAGACGGTGAAGACGAAATCGAGATGCGGAGCGTTTGGCTGGGCGAATTCGTCCCAGTTTTTGCTGCGGAGGGCGGTTACGGGGAGGCGTGCCGATTCGAGCTGCTTGATGGCATGGGGATTGACGCGGCCGGTGGCATGGCTGCCGGCGCTGTGGGCGGTGAAGTGGGGTTTGCCTTTTTGATTGAGGAGGGCTTCCGCCATGATGGAACGGGCGGAGTTGCCGGTGCAGAGAAAGAGAACGTTGTAGTTCATGGCTTGGTATGGGTGTTGATCAGTTGAGATCCTTTCCGGCCTGGCCCCGACCCGGTCGGGGCAAGGCCGGAATCTGCGATCGCTGCGCTCGGGATGACAGCACTCTGTTGATGACAACGCTTTGGTCTATTTGGTCATTTTAGACGGAGCAAGTGGGCACGATGTATCGTGCCCCCACGAGGAAAGACGTAGCAAGAAAGAGCACAACGGCCTCAGACGCAGCAAGAGGGGCCGCAGCATGGTTCGGCGGCGCTCCGCCCAATTGCGGGCTGGGAGGCGGGTTTCACGGCGCGGAGGAAGGCGCTGATGAATTTGCCTTCGATTTGGGGGCCAACTGTTTCGGGGTCGAGTCCGGCGGCTTCGAGGAATTCGCGAGCTTCTTCGATTTTGTAGACGCGGGTGGGTTCGATGTCGATGGAGGTGAAGCCGGCGCGGGCGAGTTTTTCGCGGTACTCGGTTTCTTCGAGAGCGCCGGCGATGCAGCCGACCCACAGCTCCATGCTCTTGCGAATTTCAGGGGGCACGGAGCCGCGGACCACGACGTCGGAGACGGCGAAGCGTCCGCCGGGCTTGAGGACGCGAAAGGCTTCGGCGAGGACACGGTCTTTGTCGCCGGAAAGATTGATGACGCAGTTGGAGATGATGACGTCGACGGAGTTATCGGGCAGAGGAATATGTTCGATGGCGCCTTTGAGGAATTCGACGTTAGTGATGCCGGATTTTTTTTGATTTTCGCGGGCCAGAGCGAGCATTTCGTCGGTCATGTCGAGACCGTAGGCTTTGCCGGTGGGGCCGACGCGTTTTGCGGAGAGGAGGACGTCGATGCCGCCGCCGGAGCCGAGGTCGAGGACCGTTTCGCCGGGCTGCAGATTTGCCAGCGCGGTGGGATTGCCGCAGCCGAGGGAAGCGGCGACGGCTTTATCGGGCAGGGCGGCTTTCTGCGCGTCATCGTAGAGGTTTTTGGTGATGGGGTCGCAGCCGGTGAGTAGTCCGCCGCCTCCGCAGCAGGCGGTGCCGCCGCTGGTTACTTGTTTGGCGGCTTCACCGTATTTTTGTTTCACGGCTTCTTGAATGTTCGTTTCGCTCATGATGTACCTTCCTTAGTAGAGTAGTTGCGAAGTGGAACAGTTGAGATCCTTCGCTGCGCTCAGGATGACCATCTTCCGGACGATGGCAATCGATCGAAGGATCACAATCGTCTGGAGGATGACAATCGTCAGAAAGACGACAATCATCCGGAGGACGGCAATCGCCCGGAAGATAGCAATCGATCGGAGGTTGCACCTTTCGAAATTTGGATGACGGTGTCTGGCGCGACGGCGCGGGAACGGGTGCAACATTCCTCGTATAGGAAATTCAGGATTTCGCGTAAGGCGCCGGTGTCGGCGGTGTACCAGAGAAAGGTGCGGTCGCGGCGGGCGTTGACCAGGCCGACTTGCTTTAACTTTTCCAAATGATGAGAAAGCGTCGAAGCGGGAATACCCAGTTCTTCCTGAACCTCGCCGGCGATCATGCCGGTGGGGTGGGAAGCGAGGAGAAGACGAAGGATTTGCAGGCGAGGCTCGGCGCCGAGAGCGGAGAAGCGGTCGGCGGAGCGGGAGACGAGGAGAGGGTCGGGGTGCTTCATACTTCGATGGTTGCAGAAATATAGAAGGATGTCAAGCGGCCTCTGCTCATTCAACTCTTTTTCGGCTGCGCGCATCCTAAGTAGAGGGGCAGTAGAGGCTACCTTAAGCCCTGGAAACGTTCTGGGAATGGGTTTTGACCGCGTTTCGGCCGCATGGGATACTTTGTGTTTCCGGGGATGACATGAACTTACAACGAATTGCCCTCGCCGCAGTGCTGGCCGGTATCACCGGAGCAGCCGCTGTTGCGCGCACACCGCAGGACAAAGCACAAGAAAAGAAGAGTGCTGCCGCAGTTGAGCAGGAGCACAAGGGCGGCTCAGGGGCTGCGGCGGCCCCCAAGGATTCCGCGCGGGCGGAGGCCTACTACAACTTCACGATGGGGCACATTTACGAGCAGCAGTACGAGGCGACGAGCAGCGCGGAATACGCCACGCAAGCGATCGAGGCGTACAAAAAAGCTTACGCGCTCGATCCGAAGTCACCGGTGATCGGCGAGCGGCTGGCGGAGATGTACTGGAAGGCGCAGCGGACCAGCGAGGCGGTGAATGAAGCGCAGGAAATCCTGAAGCGCGATCCGAATGACGTGCCGTCGCGGCGGCTGCTGGGGCGGATTTATCTGCGGAGCCTGGGCGACCTGAGCAGCGGCAACGGCGGCGGACAGAGCGAGATGGTGCAGCGGGCCATCGAGCAGTACCGCGAAATCTTCCGGCTCGATCCCACGGACACGGAATCGGCGTTGTGGCTGGTGAAGCTGTACCGGCTGCACAACGACCACGACAAAGCAGAAGAAGTCTTGCGCGGCATGCTGAAGAGGGATCCGGAGAACGAAGCAGCGGTCGAGCAGCTGACGCAATTGCTGCTGGATGAAAACAAGTCGGCTGCGGCTGCGGAGCTGCTTGAAGGCATGACCAAGCACTCGCCGTCACCGTCGCCGACGCTGCTGGATTTGCTGGGCGAGGCTTACACGCAGATGCACGAACTGGCAAAGGCGGAGCAGGCGTATCGCCAAGCGGTGGAGCTGGATCCTTCGGAGTTGAGCCATCAACGCGGGCTGGGGCAAACGCTGATGGCCGAAGAAAAATATCCGGAAGCGCTGGCGGTGTACCAGAAGATTGCCGACCTGATGCCCGATGATTCGGACGTGTATCTGCGCATGGCGCAAATTTACCGCGAGCTGCACCAACTGGATAAAGCGGAAGAGAACCTGGTGAAAGCGCGGCAGTACGCGCCCGGCAGGCTCGACGTGATGTACAACGAGGCGATGCTTTATCAAGCGCAGGGGCGGAATGAAGATGCCATTCGCGTGCTGTCGGACGCGGTAGCGGGCATCAAAGGGCAGTCGGCGGTGCTGCCGTCGCGGAGGCGATCACTGGCGATTCTGTATCAGCAACTGGGGCAGCTTTATCGCGACACGCAGAATTATCAAGCGGCGATTTACACCTACGGAGAGCTCGGGCACCTGGGCGAGGAAGAAGACCGGCGCGCGCGGATGCTGATCATGGACACCTATCGCGCGGCGAAAGATTTGCCGAAGGCGCTGTCGGCAGGGAAAGAGGCGTTGGCGAAATATCCCGCCGATGCCGCGATTCGCACGAGCAATGCGCTGCTGCTGGGAGAAAATGGGCAGACGGACGAGGCGGTAAAGATTTTGCGGACGCAACTGACCAAAACGGGAGCGGATCGCGATACGTATTTGAATGTCGCGCAAGTCTACGAGCGCGGGCGGCGTTATAAGGAAGCCGAGGAAGCGGCGCGCACCGCGGAGGCGCTGCCGGGGCAGCCACGCGACAACCAGATGGTGTGGTTTTTGCTCGGCGCGATTTACGAACGGCAGAAGTTTTTCGACAAGGCCGAGGAAGAGTTCAAGAAAGTGCTGGCGGTGAATCCGCGGAATGCGCCGGTGCTGAATTACTACGGCTACATGCTGGGAGATCGCGGGATGCGGCT
>JAYVMO010000086.1:0-4191 GCA_043758915.1 Acidobacteriota bacterium
ATCACCACATCGATCGAACACGAAGCTGTACTGAACACTTGCCAGGCGCTGGAAAAACTTGGCGCCAGCGTAACTTATTTGCCCGTGAATCGCGACGGGCTGATCGAGCTGCAGGAATTGCGTAAAGCCATCCGCCCGGAAACCGTTTTAATCACCGTGATGCATGCCAACAATGAACTGGGCAGCATTCAGCCGCTGGACGAAATTGGGAAGATCGCTGCCGCAGCCGACATTTATTTTCACAGCGACGCGGTGCAATCCATCGGAAAAATTCCCGTGGACGTAAAGACATTGCAGGTGGATTTGCTTTCGCTTTCGGGTCACAAATTTTATGCGCCCAAAGGCGTCGGCGCGCTGTTCATCAAGAACGGCACGCGCCTGCGCCAGCTTTTATTCGGCGGACATCACCAGCGCGGATTTCGTCCGGGCACGGAAAATGTCGCCGGCATCGTCGCTCTCGGCAAAGCGGCCGGGATGGCAAAGCTCGCGCAAGCGGAAGACGCTGCGCGCATAGCAAAACTGCGCGACAAACTCGAGAGCGGCCTGCTCGCGCGCGTGCCATATTCTTTCGCCAACGCCGCGAACGCACCGCGCACCCCGAACACATCCAACATCGTTTTCCCAGGCATCGAAGGCGAGGCCATGATTATTTCTCTGGATCTAAAGGGACTGGCCTGCTCCACCGGCGCGGCCTGTTCCTCCGGCGCGATCGAGCCTTCACACGTGCTCACGGCAATCGGCCTCTCGGCTTCCGATGCGCGCGCCAGTATTCGCTTCAGCCTGGGCCGCCATAGCACGGAAGTTGAGATTGACGCGGCGCTGCAAATTGTTCCCGCGGCCGTGGCGCAACTGCGCGAACTTTCGCCCACCTACCGCAAGGAAGCCTCCGCGCACAAGTAAGCGAATTCCCTGTAAACTAAGTGTAGAAATGGATACCGAACTGCAACTCGATTCCCTGCCCGTGGCTACGGAAAGCAGGCCTGGCCTGGTCGCCGTGGCCATGTCCGGCGGCGTGGATTCCTCCACCGTCGCGGCCGTGCTCTTGCGCCAGTCGCGGCCCGTGGTCGGGCTGACCATGCAGCTGTGGAATCAGCGCCGCCTGCCCGAATTGCAGGGCGACGGCCCGGCGCAGCATCGCTGCTGTTCGCTGGACGATGTTTACGACGCCAAGCGCGTAGCCCAGCATCTGGATTTTCCGCATTACGTGGTGAATTTCGAGGCGCAGTTTGAAGAGCGCGTAGTGCGCCCATTTGTGCAGCAATATCTCGCGGGACGAACCCCGATTGCCTGCACCAATTGCAATACCGACGTGAAGTTTGATCCGCTGTTGCGTATGGCGCGGCAGATTGGTGCGGAGCGATTGGCCACCGGGCACTATGCGCGGATTCGTTTTAATGAAGCGACGCAGCGCCACGAGCTTTTGCGCGCTCGCGACGATTCCAAGGATCAATCTTACTTTTTGTGGGGGCTCACGCAGGAGCAGCTTTCGCGCAGCGAATTTCCCCTTGGCGAAATGACCAAAGATGCGGTGCGTGATCTGGCGCGCGATGCGCAGCTTCCCGTGGCGGAGAAGCCGGACAGCATGGAGCTATGCTTCGTGCCCAACGGAAATTACGTGCAGTTTATTCACGCCTACGCCAAGGACATCGGCGCGCCCGTGAATACCAGCGAAGGCGACATCGTGAGCGAAGACGGTACGGTGCTTGGCCGCCACAATGGGGTACACAATTTTACGATTGGCCAGCGCAAGGGTTTGGGATTTTCCACCGGCAAGCCGCTGTACGTTCTGGCGATTGACGTGGAAAACAATCGCGTGGTGGCCGGCGAAGACGATGCCCTGCGCAGCACCGTCTTTGAAGTGGAAGGCGTGAACTGGGTTTCAATTAGTGAACCGGGCGAGGCGATTCGCGCGCATGTGAAAATCCGCCACAAGCATGAAGCCGCGCCAGCTACGATCGAAGCGCTCCCGAATGGTCGCGCTCGTGTGGTGTTCGATACCCCGCAGCGCGCCATTACTCCCGGGCAGGGCGCGGTTTTCTACGCGGGTGATGTAGTCTTCGGCGGCGGTTGGATTAAATAAAAACTCGCCTCGGGACGCTTCGCCAAATTCCTGTAAATGCAAATAAAAATGCGACCCGAAAAAACTGGGTCGCATTTTCAAGTTGAATCCGAATGCCTGCAAGTTATATGTGGCAGCTTTGCACGCCGCGCTTTTCCAGATATTTCTGGTGGTAATCCTCGGCCCTCCAGAATGTTCCCGCCGGCGTAATTTCCGTGGCGACGGGCTTTGAGAATTTTTGGCTGGCGTCGAGAGTCGCCTTGGATTTTTTGGCGGTCGCTTCCTGCTCCGGCGAGTGCGTGAAGATCGCGCTGCGATACTGCTTGCCGAAATCCGGCCCCTGGCGATTCACTTGCGTGGGATCGTGCAACTTCCAGAAAACATCCAGCAACTGCCGGTAGCTGAGTTTTTCCGGATCAAAAGTAACCTGCACTACTTCGGCGTGGCCGGTGGTGTCGGTGCAGACATCCTTGTACGTGGGATTTTCTGTCTTGCCGTTGCTATAGCCCACCGCAGTTTCCAGGACCCCGGGAACGCGCCCGAACGCCGCTTCCACTCCCCAAAAGCATCCGGCACCAAATGTGGCGACTTCTTTCATGGTCTGCTCCTGTGATTAACCGTTAGACGCTTATTTGAGTCTTCCTTAGGGTACAAGGTTACACCACGCGCTTCTACTATTCTGCTTAGCAATTGAGGGTTTTCTGGGGGGATTTGCGATTAGGGATTTGCGATTTGACGGCCGGCTTGCTTCCGGGGGAACATAAAATGTTTTGTGGTGCGATGATTTTTGAGCGGGGCGGCTATGGACTTGGGGTTGCGCGGACGTGTGGCGATTGTAGCGGCGGCCAGCAAGGGTCTAGGTCGCGCGGCCGCGGAAGAACTGGCGCGCGAGGGCGCGGAGATCGCGATTTGCTCGCGCACCGCAGCGGACCTGGAAAAAGCTGCTGAAGTGATCAAGGCTGCCGGCGGACGCGATGTTTTCTGGCAAGCTGCCGATGTCGGAAACGCGGATGAGGTCGCCCGATTCGTGGCAGCGGTGGAAAAACGCTTCGGACGGGTCGATATTTGCGTCACCAATACCGGCGGCCCTCCGTCTAAGTTGTTTGCGGCCACCACCAACGAAGACTGGCGCATCTGGACCGATCAACTTCTGATGAGCACGGTTTACTTCGCGCAGAACGTGCTGCCTTTGATGCAGAAAAATAAATGGGGACGATTTTTGACCATCACATCGTATTCGGTGAAGCAGCCGGTGGAAGGATTACTGCTTTCCAATTCGCTGCGCGCCGGGGTGACTGGATTGGTACGCACGCTGGCCAATGAATATGCGATTCACGGGATTACCGTGAACAATGTTTGCCCCGGATACACGCGCACGGACCGGCTGGACGATTTGGCGGGAATGATGGCCGAGCGCGCTGGGGGCACGCCCGAAGAAGTTTTTGCCAGTTGGAAAAAGATAATTCCCGCGGGCCGGCTTGGGCGGCCGGACGAATTTGCTTCGGTGGTGGCGTTTCTGGCTTCCGAGCGCGCCAGCTATGTGAACGGCGTTTCGCTGAGCATTGATGGCGGCACGACGCGAAGCCTGCTGTAGAGCGGGCCAGTTAGTGCGGAGAAACAGGTTTATTTCAGACACCAATTTATCAGGAGACAGCCGAATGAAGATGTTTGCGAGAATTTCCCGGCTCGGGGGCACGAAGTTTGTTTCCGCTTTACTTCGCGCTGCGATGCTGTGCTGCGTGGCGCTGCTTTGCGGCGTATTGCAGTTGCGCGCGGATGAGCCGTACGCGCGCAGCAAAGATTACGACTTGCAGCATTCGCGGATCGTGATGCGCTTTGAAGTGGAGCAAAAGAAAATCATTGGCGACGTCACGCACACCGTTTCTGTGCTGCGCAGCGGCCTGGACAAATTGTCATTCGATTCCGTCGGGCTGCACATTCAGAGCGTCACGGTGAACAAGGCCAGCGCAAAATTTGAGACCACCGGCAGCAAGCTGAATGTCAGCTTGCCGCATGCCGCTAAACCCGGTGAGAAGTTTGAAGTGGAAATCAAGTACGACGGAAAGCCCAGCAAAGGCATTTATTTTATTTTGCCGGACAAGGATTATCCGAACCGCCCGAAACAGATCTGG
>JAYVMO010000087.1:0-5433 GCA_043758915.1 Acidobacteriota bacterium
AAGCGCAAAAAAGAATTCAAGAAGAAGCGCGAGCGCCGCATCATCCCGCACGGTGTGGTGTACGTGGCCGCAACGTTTAACAACACCCAGATCGCCATCACCGACACCGACGGTCGTGTCATCTGCTGGTCGTCCGCCGGCGCGGTGGGCTTCAAGGGTTCGCGCAAGGGCACGCCCTATGCCGCGCAGCAGGCTGCGCTGACCGCCGCCAGCGTGGCGCGCGATCAGTACGGCATGAAGAGCGTGGAAGTACGCGTCAAGGGGCCGGGCTCGGGACGCGAATCCGCCGTGCGCGCGCTGGCCGCCGCCGGGCTGCACATCGTGCTCCTTCGCGACGTGACCCCCATTCCGCACAACGGTTGCCGGCCGCCGAAGCGCCGCCGCGTTTGATGTTCTACAAGGGAATTCCGCGGGCTTGGCTGCAATGCCGGTCCTGCAAAGAAAGTTTTGGGAAGGGAGAATAGAAGTTGGCAAGACACCGAGATGCAGTCTGCCGCCTGTGCCGTAGGGAAGGGCAGAAGCTATTTTTGAAAGGCCTGCGTTGCTTTACCGAGAAGTGCGCGATCGAGAAGCGCAACTTCGTGCCGGGACAGCACGGCCAGTCGCGGCGCCCCAAGGTCGCCGGCTACGGCCTGCAGTTGCGCGAGAAGCAAAAGATGAAGCGCGCCTACGGGCTGCTGGAGCGCCAGTTCCGCTTGTACTTTGAGAAAGCCGAGCGCGCCAAAGGCCCCACGGGCGAAAATCTCATCATCATGCTCGAGCGGCGTCTCGATAACGTGCTGTGGCGTGCGGGTTTGGCGTCCTCTCGTTCCCAGGCGCGCCAGCTCGTCTCGCACGGCCACGTGCGCGTGAGCGGGAAGAAGGTCAACATTCCCTCTTACCTCGTGAACGTGGGCGAGGAAATCGCCATCAAGGAAAAGATGCACCAGAACGCCATGGTCCTCGAAGCGCGCAACGTTGCACAGAGCCAGAGCGCGGTGCCCTGGCTCGAACAAGAGCGCGAACAGTTCAAAGCCAGGGTTGTGGCTCTGCCGAAGCGGGATGACGTCCAGACGCCGCCCTTTAACGAACAGCTCATCGTCGAGCTGTACTCCAAGTAATTGGCCGGCCGCTTTGCGGCCGCCAGCGGCATCGAGCGTGATTCGCAGTTGGGCCGGCGCGCGAGCGCCACGGAATTGCCCCGGTATTCCGGGGAGAAGGAAGGAACACGATGTGGAAAGGCTTTCAGAAACCGAAGCGTCTTGCATCCGAGCTGGAATCGCTCACCGAAAAGTACGGGCGGTTTTCCGCGCAGCCTTTTGAGCGCGGCTGGGGCACGACCGTGGGAAACGCACTGCGGCGCGCGTTGCTGAGCTCGATTGAGGGCGCAGCCATCACGGCCGTGAAGATCGAAGGCGTGCTGCACGAATTTTCTTCGATCCCCGGCGTGGTCGAGGATGCCACGGACATTATCCTCAACCTAAAGCAGGTTCCCATCAAGCTGAACACCGACCTGCCGAAGACCATCTATCTGAACTTCGAGCATCCCGGCCCGGTCACCTCGGCGCAGATCGAGGAAGATGCGGACTTCGCGGTGCTCGACAAGAGCGTGTACATCGCCACCGTCAGCGAAGGCGGCAAGCTGCAAATCGAAATGCGCGTGAAGAACGGCCGCGGTTATGTGGCTGCCGACCGCAACTACGACGAAGATCTGCCCATCGGCTACATCCCCGTCGACAGCGTCCACTCGCCGGTGCGCAAGGTCAATTACTCCGTCGAAGCGGCGCGTCTCGGCCAGATGACCGATTACGAAAAGCTCATGCTCGAAGTCTGGACCAACGGCGCGATCACGCCGCAGGATTCCATCGGCCTCGCCGCGAAGCTCGTGAAAGACCACATGAGCATCTTCATCAACTTCGAGGAAGAGATAGACACCATCGAAGCGCCTACGGAGATTCTCAATGATCCGCGCCTCGAGCACTTGGACCGTTCTGTGGAGGAGCTCGAACTCTCCGTGCGCTCCTACAACTGCTTGAAGAACGCCAACATCCAGACTATCCGCGAACTGGTGCAAAAGAGCGAGAACGAAATGCTGAAGACCAAAAACTTCGGCCGCAAATCGCTCAACGAGATCAAGGATATACTGGTGAAGATGGGCCTTGCGCTGGGCATGAAGTTCGACGAGCACGGCCGCATCATTTGGCCGCCGCTCCCGAGCCAGACCGCTGCTCCCTCACCGGAAGAGAATCTGGGACTTTAGGGCCCTAAGGGACATATAGACGATGCGACACCTCAAGTCAGGATCAAAACTCGGACGAAATCCTTCTCATCGCCGCGCGACGCTGCGCAGCCTGGTCACCAATCTGTTCGAGCACGGACGGATCACCACCACGCTCACGCGCGCCCGCGCCGCGCGCCCCGTGGCGGAAAAAATCATCACCCTCGGCAAGCGCGACACGCTGCAATCGCGGCGCCAGGCGGCTGCCTACCTCATGCTGCCCGCCATGACGCAGAAACTTTTCAGCGAGATCGCGCCCAAGTTCGCCGACCGCGCGGGCGGCTACACGCGCATCATCCGCGCCGGCCACCGCGTGGGCGACAACGCCAAGGTGGCCATCCTCGAGCTCGTGGGCTACGAGTTCAAAACCAAGGAAAAGAAAGAAAAAACCAAGAAAGAAGAACCGGCCGAAGCCAAAAGCTAAACACCGCTTCTCGACCCAACATTCAGCAGCCCGCTCCCTGATCAGGGGCGGGCTTTTTGTTTTGGTTTACCCGCCTCTCCCCCTTCCGATGTTTTTGGGATAAAAGTGGCAAACCAAGGAGTTACGGGCGGGCAGTGCCTAAGAGTGGCAACTACTGGACTTGAAGGAATAGCGGAGCAGGGGTGCAAGAGGCAGGGGGACAGGCAGACAGGGAGAAGAGCAGGAATAAATCTAACGCTGAGACGCCCCGACCCGGTCGGGGTAAACGCCGGACGCAGAGCGAGCGCGGAGACCCGAGAGCGGGGAGACGGGAGGTTGACGGTTTCGGCGGGGCCGGAATCTCCGATTGAAAGTTGAAGGGAAAAACATCGGAGAAGAGTCTCCGCACGCATCTTCGGTGGATGCGGAGAACCAAGGTAGCAGAACGACGTGGAGGGAAACGCGCCTGCCCGGTCCCTCGATGATACAAAAGTCTTACAATCACAATCCTGCGCGTGTGAGATAATTCATTACATGAGCAATCCTCCAACGATCATTCAAGGGGGCATGGGCGCGGGAGTATCGAATTGGCGGCTCGCGCGGGCCGTATCCCAGCTTGGTCAACTCGGAGTTGTTTCAGGTACCGCTCTGGACCAGATCTTCGCCAGGCGTTTGCAAGACGGGGATCCCGGCGGCCATATGTGTCGCGGGCTTGATCATTTTCCGTTCCCGAGCATGGCTGAGCGCATATGGCGGACCTATTACGTTCCCAGCGGGAAGCTTGAGAACGAATCGTACAAGACTCTGCCAAAGCATGTGCAGGATGGGCCGCGGGAATTGGAAGAGCTCTGCATTGTCGCTAATTTTGTCGAGGTATTTCTCGCGCGCGAAGGCCACAATAATCCCGTCGGCATCAATTATCTGGAAAAAATCCAGATCCCGCACCTGCCTTCCCTTTATGGAGCCATGCTGGGCGGAGTGGGTTATGTCCTGATGGGTGCGGGTATTCCGTTGAAGATTCCAAGGGTGCTCGATTGCTTTGTCAATCACCAGCCCGCCACCTACCCCTTGCATGTCACGGGCGCGCACGAGGATGACGACACATCACTGAAGTTTGTTCCAGCGGAATTCAAGGAGTGCGACCTTCCGCCGCTTGTCCGGCCTCGGTTCCTTGCGATCATTTCTTCCAATGTCCTGGCCGCAACGATACTCAAGAGAGCGAACGGCCAAGTGGACGGATTTGTCATCGAGGGGCCCACTGCTGGGGGCCACAATGCGCCACCTCGCGGGAAGCTGCAGCTGGACGACGCGGGGGATGCGGTCTACGGAGAGCGCGACCGGGTTGATATCGAGAAGATACGGGAGCTTGGACTCCCATTCTGGCTTGCCGGGGGCTACGGCACTCCCGAAAAGTTGCGGGAAGCCCTGGCGGCGGGTGCTGCGGGCGTTCAGGTGGGGACCGCATTTGCCTATTGCGCGGAGTCGGGGTTGCGCAGTGACTACAAACGAGCGATCCTGCAAAAAGTTATTTCCGGCGAGGCGCGCGTTGCAACAGATGCGTCGGCTTCCCCCACGAATTTTCCATTTAAAGTTGTGCAACTGGAGGGAACCTTATCCGACGATGAAGTGTATGCGGCCCGGCCGCGCATCTGCGATCTTGGATTTCTGCGTGAGCCTTACAGGACCGCCGAGGGCGCAATTGACTACCGTTGTTCCGCGGAGCCGGTGACCACGTATGTTTCCAAGGGAGGAAAGGCGGAGAACACGGCAGGAAAGAGATGCCTCTGCAATAGCCTGATGGCCACCATCGGGCTTCCCCAGGTGCGAAACGGAAAGCTAACGGAAAGGGGGCTGGTGACTTCCGGCAACGAATTGACGAACCTCGGACGCTTTCTGCCGCTCGGTGGTGAACTAACCTACACCGCTAGCGATGTACTTACGAAACTCCACGATGGTTCCCCTGTTTGAGTGTGTGCTCATTGGCTCACAAACGACCTGACTTTAACACCCTGAAACACATTTCCCTGCGGATCTGAAAACAAAGCGGCGAGTCGAAGCTCGCCATTCTGGGAAGCATGTTAGAGCCGCAGCCGAGCTAGAAGATCAGCTTGAGTGCCAGTTGTAGTTGCCGCGAACTGCCGAAATCACCGTTGGGGAATCGGGTGCTGCCGATCACACCGAAGGTTGAACTTCCACCTTGGGCAAATCGGCCCGGCTGACCGAAATTGGGGTGATTAAGCAGGTCGAAAGCTTCGGCCCGGAATTCCACACTGAGGCGCTCCGTAATCCGCGTCTTTTTAGTGATCGAAGCGTCCACATTTTTGAATCCCGGCCCGATAAGAACGTTGCGGCCAAAGTTTCCGAAATGAAACACTCCATTGGCGTTATCCGGAATCTGGAACGAGTACGTCACGCCTGGCTGACAGATTCCAGGCTTCTTGTTAGCAACCGTCGCGCTGGGGTCGCAGACGGAGTTTGCAAAGTATTGAATACCAATACCCTTAGCGGTTGGCTGGTTCAGTATCTGTATTGGACCGGCGAGATCAGGCCGGAGCGCTTGAACGCCCGTGAATGAGGCGGTAGTTCCGGAGACCGCAACGAGGTTTACCGGGTTGCCGCTCTGGGCCTGGATGATGGCGCTCACCTGCCAGCCCTCGACCAGGCGATTGCCCTTGAACGGCAGCGAATAAATCACGTTCACCACGAAGCGATTGCGCACGTCGAAATCAGATAGTCCGCGATCACCGGCAGGATTCAGGCTGTCCTGAATCAC
>JAYVMO010000088.1:0-8625 GCA_043758915.1 Acidobacteriota bacterium
TCGCCCGCGTGCCCGCCGCACGCCACGTTTGCCGAAGTGATCGAGCGCATCAATGCGTGCTGCGTGCCGTTGGCAATGGCCTCCGGCAGCTCCCCCATGTCGCAATTCAAGTCAATTCGCTTCATTCCAATATCAACTCCGCCGACGCCAGCAGCTTCTCCTGTTCTATCAAAAGAGACCGTGCCGTTTCCAAACTCACCCGTTCAAATCGCACTTCATCCCGCGGCCGAAGCTGCCCCAGGCTATGAAAGTCCGCGGAAATCACGTTGGCAATCTTCGGGTAACCCCCCGTGGTTTGCTGCTCCACAAAAAGAATGATAGGCAGGCCGCTCTCCGGCACTTGAATCGCCCCCAGCGAAACGCCCTCGGAAATCATCTCTCCAACGGAACCCGCCCCAATAGGCGCGCCTTCCAGCCGAATCCCCATGCGGTTGCATTCCTCCGCAACGCGATATACGCCCGCGTAAAACGACCGCCGCGCTTCCTCTGTAAACCAGCTACTCTGCGGCCCTTCCGTGACTCGCAACGCCTTTCGCGGCGCAAGCCGCTCCAACCCCCGCGCAGTCAATCTTCGTGCGCGAATTGGGTCGCCCATGCCTCCAGTAGAACAGGCACTCTTGCCTGTTCCCTCCATTCTCCCGCCTATTCCCGGCATCCGCTCCACGCTGGCTGGCCCGATCTCCAGCACGTCTCCCTTTCGCATCGCCCTGCCCACGTGCCCGCCCAGCCCGCTCAAAAGATGCGTCGACGCACTCCCCAGAAAATCCTTCACCACAACTCCGCCCTGCACGCACAAAGTACATCGCGCCCCCGACCGCGTCGGCCCCAGCCGCAGAGTCTGCCCAGGCCTCACCTCGATCGACGTCCACGTCACTATGCGTACATCATCCAGCGTCGCCCCGAAATCCGAACCCGTCAACGCCACGACGCCGCCCTCCGGAAACACAAACGTCCCGCCCAGCAGCGTCATCTCCAGTCCTGCCGCGCCCTCCGCGTTTCCAACCAACCGGTTTCCTACCCGCAGCGCAACAGCATCCGCCGCGCCGGAAGCCGAGACCCCCATCGGACCAAACCCTGGGCGCCCCAAATCCTGCACCGTGGTGAGCAAGCCCGCCGCCTGAACCTCAATCACCCTCATCCGCGCTCCTGCGCGCCAAATTGCTCGCGCGAAATCGGCGTAAACCGCACGCGATCGCCAATGGACAGCAAACTCATGCCCTCCCTATCCGGCCGGAACATCGCCAAAGGCGTCCGCCCGAGCAATCGCCACCCGCCTGGCGTCGCAAACGGATACACCCCAGTCTGCCTGCCCGCGATCCCCACGCTCTCCGCCGGCACTCTCCGCCGCGGCGTGGCCAGACGCGGTGTCACCAGTGCTTCCGGCAATTCCCCGAGGTATGCAAAACCCGGGACGAACCCCAAGAAATACACAATGTATTCAGCCGAAGCGTGCAGCTCGAGCACTTCCGCGCTCGTCATCCCGCACATCGCCGCCACATCGTCAAGGTCCGGGCCATATTCCCCGCCGTAGCACACCGGAATCTCCACAACCCGCGCCTCCGGCAACCTCACATCTGGAAGCCGCTCAAGATATTCCCGCAGCCTCGCTTCCACTTCCTTGTGCCGTAACCGAAGCGCATCAAACTTGACCAGCACCGAACCATACGCCGGATGAACATTGCGCACACCAGCAACCGGCTCCAACTCCAGCAGCCGGAGCAGCTTCATTACATTCTGATGTGCCTCGAGTGTGATTTGATTCTGTAAAGGCCGGGCTTCAGCCCGGCCTGCTTTGGCCCGACCTTGCTGATCGAAATAAACGAGCAGCGATTGATCGCTGGCAACTCGAAATCGCGCGCCGGCAGCAGAAGTACCCATCCCGCCGAAAGTATACCCCACGCCACATTCGATTCCGCAAAGCCACCATCCATCCCCGGCCAGCACAAAACGGAAGCACGCGCTTTGGAGTGCGGGAGCCCTGCTCCCGCTTTTGCGCCCAGCACTTCACCCGGGGATCGTAATTCTTCAAGCCAACGCCAGGCTCGGATCCGCGTTCAAGGAATTATCGGCAACTATCCCCGCGCGAAACCGCGAATACGCAGCCGCCGCGATCATCGCGGCGTTATCCGTCGAAAGCGCGCGGCTCGGAAAAAACACTTCGATCCCCGCCGCCCGCGCGCGCTCTTCAAACGCCTTGCGCAACTGGCTATTCGCCGCCACGCCTCCCGACACCAGCAGGCTCTCCGCCGTCAACTCCTCTGCCGCGCGCATGGTCCGCTCGAGCAGATCACGCACCACCGCATTCTGGAATTCCCGCACCAGCCCAAGCGTCTGCGATGAACACAACGGCAGCAACTCTTCGCACTTCCTTTTCCCTCGTTCGATCGCCGCTTCCCGGGCGCGAATCTCCTCCGCATATTCCGCGTGCTCGCGCACGTGATAGAGCACCGCGGTCTTCAGCCCGCTGAAGCTGAAGTCCAGCGTGTTCCCCTTCATTTTTGTCGGGCCGAATTTCACTGGCGCCGCCGCGCCGCCCGCGGCCGCCGCCAAGCGGTCCAAGATCGGCCCGCCCGGATATCCCAGCCCCAGCAGTTTGGCCACTTTGTCATACGCTTCGCCCGCGGCGTCGTCGCGCGTCTGCCCGATCTTCCGGTATTCCAGCGACCCGCCCTCGGCACACGTCAACGCCGTCTTCTGCTTCACTTCGTACAAAACCGTGTGCCCGCCAGAAACGATCAGACACAACGCTGGCAGCTTCGCCACCCGCCCCGCTTTGTGCGCTTCAAGAAAAACCGCATGCACGTGCCCTTCGAGGTGATTCACTGGCACCAGCGGTTTCCCCAGGGCCATCGCCATCGTTTTCCCATAGGTAATTCCTACCAGCAGCGCTCCCACCAGTCCCGGCCCGTGCGTCACTCCGATGGCATCCACATCCGCAAGCTGCATCCCAGCCTGGGTCATGGCCTCGCGCACCACCGGGACAATCTGCCGCAAATGCTCCCGCGACGCGAGCTCCGGTACCACGCCGCCATATTTCCGGTGCACATCGATCTGCGAGGCCACCACGCTGGACAAAATCTCCCGCCCGTCGGCCACTACCGCCGCCGCTGTCTCGTCACACGATGATTCAATTCCCAGAATTCTCATGATCGCCAACCATTCCGCCGTTCACTGCCGCTCATTTCCATTATGCTATCACGCTGTCTACAGCCCAGCGCGGTTGCCGGAAGGAAGACTCCCCTTATGTCTTTCGCTGTATTGACAAGTTCGCTGCCTCGCGGCTACTGTGCTGAAGGACCGTCAGGAATAAATATTCTGTCCCGCGCTGATCCTAACTATGACGAGTGATTCCTTGAAGTCTGTCCCGAATTCCAGCCCTGGCCGAAAGGTGCGCAAAGCTGTTCTCCCCGCCGCCGGCTTGGGCACGCGATTCCTGCCCGCCACCAAAGCGCAGCCGAAAGAGATGCTGTGCGTGGTCGACAAGCCGCAGATTCAATACGTGGTGGAAGAGTGCGTGGCCTCCGGCATCGAGCACATCATCATCGTTACCGGCAAGGGCAAAAGCTCCATCGAAGATCACTTCGACTCCGCGCCTTCTCTCGAGCGCTTCCTCGAGGAGCGCGGCAAGAAGGATCAGGCGGAACTGGTCCGCAAGATCAGCAACATGGTGCAGTTCAGCTACACGCGCCAGAAGGAGCCCCTGGGCCTCGGCCATGCCGTGCTGGTCGCGCGGGATCTCGTCGGCGACGAACCTTTCGCTGTGCTGCTCGGCGACGTGCTCATTCCCGGCCCCCATCCCGCCACCAAACAACTCATCGATGTTTATGAAGCCACCGGCGTGGGCGCCATCGCCGTCGAGGAAGTTCCCAAAGACAAGACCCATCTTTACGGGATCGTCGATGGAGAACCCGCTCCGCAGCCGCCTTTCGGCGCGCGCCTGCTGCGCATTCGCGAGCTGGTGGAAAAACCGAAGCCAGACTCCGCACCTTCGAACCTCGCCATCACGGGACGCTACGTGCTGCCCCCCGCGATTTTTGATTGTCTCCAGCGCACCAAGCCCGGCGCAGGAAACGAAATCCAGCTTACCGACGCCCTGCGCATCCTCGCGCAGGAGCAAGGCCTCTGGGCTTATATTTATGAAGGAATATCCTACGATGCGGGCGACAAGCTGGGGTTTCTGAAAGCCACAGTGGAAATCGCGCTGCAGAATCCCGAGTTCGGCGAAGCCTTCCGCGGCTACTTGAAGTCACTCAAACTATAGTCGCGGACGTTTCTTTTCCCGGCGTTATTTCTTCTTCGCCGGCTTTTTCTCTTCCCTGCTGCTCTCCTTGGAATCCTTGGAAGACGTCTCCTTGGAAGAAGACTCGCTCGCAGGCTTTTCTTTCGTGGAACTTTCGTTCGAAGAAGTTTCTTTCCCCGCCGATTCTTTCGTCTCTCCCGCAGGCTTTTCGCTCGTTGCCCCGTCGCCGCCTTTGGACTTTCCGGCGTAGTCCGTCACGTACCAACCCGATCCCTTAAACTGAATCGAAGGCGCGGTAATCACGGACTCCATTTTCCCATTGCAATGCGGACATTTTTTCAGATGTGGCCCGGAGACGTTCTCGATTTTCTCCGTATGGCGGCCGCATTTCAGGCATTTGTACTCGTACAGGGGCACAGAGCATTCTCCTCGCAGGCAGTCAAACAGCGGAGTATAGCATGCACCCCGCCGCGCTCCGGGCCGCGTGCTAGACTCTTCGTCATGAGCGCTAAACCTTCCGAAAACGCAGCGCCGACTGGACCAGCCGCGCCAAGCGGCTGTCTCTATCTGGTGGGAACGCCCATCGGTAATCTCGAAGACATCACGCTGCGCGCGCTGCGCATTCTAAATGAAGTCGATCAGATCGCCTGCGAAGACACGCGCCACACGCAGAAGCTGCTCACCCACTACAACATTCACAAACCGCTGGTCAGCTATCACGAGCACAACGAAATGACGCGCGCCCCGGAACTTGTTCTGGCACTCGAGCAAGGCGCAAAGATCGCTCTCGTTAGCGATGCCGGCACACCGCTGGTCTCCGACCCCGGCCACCGCCTCGTCAGCTTGTGCCTGCGCCATCAAATCGCCATCGTGCCCATCCCCGGTCCTTCCGCTCTGCTCGCTTCTCTCACCGCTTCCGGCCTGCCCAACGAAGAATTTCTCTTCGTCGGTTTTCTTCCGCCCCGCAGCGGTGAGCGCCGCCGCGCCCTGGAGCGCCTGCGCATCGAAGACCGCACCATCATTCTCTACGAAGCCCCGCATCGCATCGCCGAATGCGTCGCCGACGCTCGCGAAGTTCTAGGCGACCGCGCAGCCTGCATCGCCCGCGAAGTCACCAAGCTTCATGAAGAGTTCCGCCGGGGCAAGCTCTCCGCGCTCACCGCTTCTCTTGAGGAACGCCCAGCCCGCGGTGAAATCACGCTGCTCATCGGCCCCGAGGAGCCCGCCGGGGCCCGCACCCACGCCAACTCGACCCAAAATCTCGCCGATCGCGTCGAAGAACTGATCCTCCAAGCCAAGCTCGACCGCAAAGAAGCCCTCAAGCTCGCGGCCAAAGAACACGGCCTCACCCGCCGCGCCGCCTACACCCAACTCATTCACCTCCATGGTGAGCAGGAAGAAAAAGAACCGCAGTGAGCCAAATCGTCCAGCGAAGACTATCCATCCCTGCTAATCGACCGCGGATTTCGAACAGCTACTTGCCTCTTGGGTGCTTGCCACTCTGCTTCCGGGGGTATACCCTTTTCTCTCGCGGTATGTTTGCGCCCCTGCGGGGCTCGAAGGGTCTTGCCCTGCACATACCTGCATCGCGCGAACACGCAAATTTAGGAGGTCACTATGGCTACGGCAACGACCGTGATGGAACCAACGGTAAAAGTCAGTGCAAACAAACTATTGATCAACGGACAGTGGGTAAACAGCGTTTCCGGCAAGACGTTTCCGACCATCAATCCTTCGACGGCGGAAGTAATCACGCAGGTGGCGGAAGCCGATGCCGCTGACGTGGACAAGGCAGTAGCGGCGGCGCGAGCGGCGTTTGAAAAAGGCCCGTGGCGCAAGATGACGGCGGCGCAGCGCGGCGCATTGATGTACAAGCTGGCCGATTTGATCGAAAAAAATATGGATGAACTAGCGCAGCTCGAAGCGCTGGACAACGGCAAGCCATACAGCATGGCGCGCGCGGCGGACCTGCCGCTGGTGATCGCCTGCTACCGCTATTACGCGGGATGGGCGGACAAGCTGCAGGGAAAGACCATTCCTGTCAGCGGTCGATACTTCACCTATACCAAGCACGAGCCGGTCGGCGTGGTTGGTCAGATCATTCCGTGGAATTTTCCGCTGCTGATGCAGGCGTGGAAACTGGGGCCGGCACTGGCAACGGGTTGCACGGTGGTGATGAAGCCTGCGGAGCAGACGCCGCTGACGGCGCTGCGCGTGGGCGAACTGGCGCTGGAAGCGGGTTTCCCTCCCGGCGTGCTCAATCTCTTGCCGGGCTATGGACCAACGGCGGGCGCAGCGCTTGGGCGGCACATGGATGTCGACAAGGTGGCGTTCACGGGATCGACAGAAGTCGGCCACTTGATCATGAGAGCGGCCGCGGATTCCAACCTCAAGCGCGTCACGCTCGAGCTTGGAGGCAAGAGCCCCAACATTGTTTTTGCCGATGCCAACATGGACAGCGCGGTGGAAGGATCGCACCAGGCGCTGTTCTTCAATCAGGGGCAGTGCTGCTGCGCCGGCTCGCGGACTTTTGTGGAAGAAAAATGCTACGACGAGTTCGTGGAGCGCAGCGCAGAGCGCGCGAAAAAGCGCACGGTGGGCAATCCGTTTGACAAGAACACGGAGCAGGGCCCGCAAGTCGACCAGGAGCAATTCAACAAGGTGATGGGCTACATCGACAAGGGCAAGAAAGAAAACGCGAAACTGGTGGCCGGTGGAAACCGCGTGGGAGACAAGGGGTACTTCATCGAGCCAACGGTGTTTGCGGATGTACAGGACAACATGACCATCGCCAAGGAAGAGATCTTCGGGCCGGTCATGTCCATCCTGAAGTTCAAGGATCTGAATGAAGTGGTGGAGCGCGCCAACAAGTCGCTGTACGGCTTGGCGGCAGCGGTTTGGACCCAGGACATCACCAAGGCGCACGCCATCGCGGACGGCGTTCGCGCGGGCACGGTGTGGGTGAATTGCTACGACGTGTTCGACGCCGCCGCGCCGTTCGGCGGATTCAAGCAGTCCGGCATCGGGCGCGAGCTCGGCGAGTACGGCCTGGCAAATTACACCGAAGTCAAAACCGTCACCATAAAACTCTAAGACCGCGAGCAACGGATCGACCGTAGGGGCACGATGTATCGTGCCCCTACTTTTTCGGGCTGGCGATGACTGGCCGTGGGCACGGACCTTGCGATCTTGCTCGAAACGCCGATCCATGAGGAATGGGCAGTTGCCTTCTGGAAGCGCCACGGCTATCGTATCGAAGCGGTGCTGAAGCGCGACAATGTGGGCCAGCTCAAAGGCTACGAGATGCGCGAACCCTCGCCGGATGCAGCGTCAAAACAACCGGCGCAAAAGGAAAACCAAGTTACATGCCTCTGATTCAGGCGATCATTCTCGCACTGGTGCAAGCCTTCACGGAATTTCTGCCGGTGAGCAGCACGGCGCACTTGATTCTCTTCCCCTGGCTGCTGGGATGGAAAGATCCCGGCCTGGCATTCGACGTCGCGCTTCATGCCGGCACGCTGATGGCGGTGCTGCTGTATTTTTTTAAGGACTGGCTGACGCTGGTGCTGTGCGGAGTGGGATTGAAATATCCCGCAAATGCGCCGACGGAAGAAGTGGCGCAGCACAAGCGCATGTTCTGGTACATGGTGATCGGGACCATTCCCGCGGCCATTCTGGGCAAGCTCTTTCATCATGCGATCGAGGACACGCTGCGCAAGCCGTGGATCATCGCGATTTCGCTGATTGTAGTGGGACTGCTGATGTGGTGGGCGGATTCCCGCGCGAATTTAACGCGGAAACTCGAGCAATCGAACATGGGAGATGCCATCGGCATCGGCGCGGCGCAGGCCATTGCGCTGTGGCCTGGGGTTTCCCGGTCCGGCATCACGATTACGGCAGGGCTGTTCCGAAACTTCACTCGCGAAGCGGCCACACGGTTTTCGTTTCTGCTTTCGGCGCCGGTGATTGCCGGCGCGGTGCTTATCGAGCTGCCGAAACTGATCAAGCTACACAAGGCGGGCGGGCTGGATTTGCCGCTCTCCACGCTGGCCATCAGCATCCTGGTTTCGGGAGTAGCGGGCTATTTTGTGATCGCCTTGCTTTTGCGTTATCTGCAAACACATACACTCAAAGTATTTGTTGTGTACCGGGTGGTGTTTGGTATGATCGTCCTCGTTTGGGCGTTCGTCCAAGCGGGATTGCGATAGCGCCAGCAGCCCGCCGCGACACTCAGCCTTCCCCAAAAAGCTGAGGAGACTTTGTGCGCTTCCTAACCCCGACCGAAAATAAGCGGCTCAACGAGCTGATTGGATTCTTGTGCCTCACGCTGGCAGTTTTGATGGCCCTGGCGTTGATCTCCTATTCGCCGCACGACCCGGCATTCA
>JAYVMO010000089.1:0-10047 GCA_043758915.1 Acidobacteriota bacterium
CGCATCTCCAGCCCAAACACTTCGCCAAAATGTTTCGCCAGCAGGGACGTCACTTCGCTTCGCTTCACGCCGCGCCCCAGAAGTTTTTCCAGCGACGTGGCCTGGCGCTGCGTAATTCCGCAAGGCACGATCAAATCGAAGTACCGCAAATCCGTGGCCACGTTGTACGCAAATCCGTGCGACGTCACCCACCGGCTGATGTGTACCCCGAGGGCCGCCAGCTTTTCCTCCGCCTCGCCCGCCTGCACCCAAATTCCCGTTTTCCCTTCTTCGCGCCGCGCCACGGTTCCAAATTCGGCCGTCGCCCGGATCATGCACTCTTCCAGCATGCGCACGTACCAGTGCACATCGCGCCGTAGCGCATCCAGATCCAGAATCGGATAGCCCACAATCTGCCCCGGCCCATGATACGTGATGTCTCCGCCCCGGTCCGTCTCGTGAAACTCCACGCCCTTCTGCCGCAACACATCTTCCGACGCCAGCAGATGCTCCCGCTTCCCGTTCCGTCCCAGCGTAATCACGTGCGGATGCTCGCAAAACAGCAGCACATCCGAAACCGCCCCCGCCTTGCGCGCCGCCACCACGCGCTTCTGCACCTCCCACGCCTCCGCGTACCCCATCAGCCCCAGCTCGATAACGTAGCAGGTTCTCAACTTTTCGTCTTCCGCCTGACCCGCACTTCCTCACACATTAATCTGCAATCCCCGCACGGACGCAAACGCATCCCCCATCGCTTCCCACACCGTGGGGTGCGCGTGCATCATGTTCATCATGTCGTCGATGGTGCCTTCCAGGTTCAGCACGGTGGCCGCCTCCGCCAGCAGCTCCGTCGCCAGCGGCCCGATAATGTGAATCCCCAGCACTTCGCCATACTTCTCGTCGGAAACCACTTTGATGAACCCGCCGTGGTTCCCCAGAATTGTCGCCTTGCTGTTCCCCACAAACGGGAACTTGCCCAACTTCACCGCATAACCCGCTTCGCGCGCCTGCTTCTCCGTCAACCCGATCGACCCGATCTGCGGCTCGCAATACGTGGCATTCGGAATCCGCGTCTTCACGATCGGCTGCGTCGGCTTCCCGGCAATGTGCGTCACCGCCACGATTCCTTCCGCCATCGCCGCGTGCGCCAATTGCGGCAACCCCGCCACGATGTCCCCGATGGCGTACAGCCCTTTTTCGGCCGTCTCCATCGCCGGGCCCACGTGTACGAATCCCTTTTCCAGCTTAGCCTTGGAATTCTCCAGCCCGCAATTTTCGGTCAACGGCATGCGCCCGACCGCCAGCAGCAGCTTCTCCGCTTGCAGCGTCCGCGCCTTTCCGTCCTTGTCCTTGAACGTGACCGTCACGCCCTTGGCGTCCTTCTTTACCGACTCCACTTTGCTGCTGGTAAAAATTTGCATGTTCTTTTTGCGGAAGGTCTTGTCCAGCTCCGCGGAAATCTCTTCATCTTCCACCGGCACGACCCGCGGCAGAGCTTCCAGAATCGTCACCTGCGTCCCAAACGAGTTGTAAATCGACGCAAATTCCACGCCCACCGCGCCCGCGCCCACCACGATCAGCGTTTTCGGAATCTCCGCAAGCTGCAAAATCGAGCGGTTCGTCAGAATCGTCTTGTGGTCCGGCGCGATCCCCGGCAGCGCCCGCGCCTCCGACCCGCTCACCAGCAAAATATTCGCAGCCTCGATCTGCGTCTTCTTTCCTTCCTTCTCGACGCTCACGCGCCCCGGCCCCTCATACCGGCCCCGGCCCTGCACCCACTCCACCTTGTTCTTCTTGAACAGAAACTCGATGCCCTGGGCGTGCTTCTTGACGATTTTGTCTTTTCGCGCCAGCACCTTTGCCCAGTTGACCTGCAGCCCGCTGACTTCAAATCCCAGCTCTGCTGCGTTCTTGAAGTGATCGTAAATTTCGGCATGGTGCAGCAGCACCTTGGTAGGTATACATCCGACGTGCAAGCAGGTACCCCCAAGATAAGGATCCTTCTCCACCACCACGGTCTGCAATCCCAGCTCACCCGCGCGGATCGCCGCCACGTACCCGCCGGGACCGCTCCCGATAATCGCCACATCGTACTTCGCCACTCGAGGTCTCCCTTCCGCCGCAGCCAGAACCAGCCACACCCACAGGATCAGCCTATCTTTAGGGGCCGCCAAACGGAGAAAAAGCCGCCGCCACGGCGCAAACGGCTGCGTCCCGGCAAACTTGCAATTTTAACAGCCGCCTGCCGCCCCCGCAACATCACTCCTGCTCCATTTTCCGCCAAGGTTTCCGGGTCCTCATCCTGCTTTCAGCGGTCCTGCGGCGCGGTTAGCGGCCGTAGTCATGCCACACCTAAAGGAAGGCTGCAGCGTGCCAAAACCCACCACGGTCCCGGGGTGGTCCCGGTACTAGATATGTACTTACCGTATACTATAAAATTCTTCTTGCTTTTCATTTTACTCATGTGTATCTTTCCTCTCCTCTTACCACAGGCCCTGTCTGGAAGGTCCTCGCATGGCAACGAGGCACCAGCATCGCGAAAGGAGGCATGCCCGCCATGATCATGAAATCCGGAGAATCCTGGCATTGTACGAATCCCGGATGTCTTTGCCAGGTCCGTGTGGAAATTGCCGGGGAAATCGAGGGCCACAACCCGCGTTGCGTCTGTGGCGGCCTGCTGAAGAAAATCTACACTCCGCCCGTCCTGAAGTATCTCGATTTTCTGCGTTTTGGCGAACCCGCGCTCACGCGCCGCGATTCGAACGAGGGCTGAGCCATGCAAGAAGAATTCTTGGTCGAAGAACCGGAGACGCGCCCCGCAAAAGCCCTGGTCGCACGCGCAGGACTTTTCCGTACCTTCGGTAGCTTGGCGGGCTTCCTCGCCTTGCTCCTGCTGACTGTCGGCATCTACCTGCTCGAGGACACTTTCTCCAATCCCCTCACTGCTCAAGCGCCCGCGCTTCTTGCAGCTGGCTTCGTCCTCGGTCTCGACGCTGTTCTCTTTTATTTTCTGATGAAACCCCGCAAAAAGATGCGGCTCGCCCACCTTCACCATCGCCGCGGCACTTCCCCCGTGCACGCTGGCCTGTCGCCGCTCGCCGCCGCCGCACACCACCCCATCTTGCCCGCGTCAAGTGACCCTCGCGAGCGGCCCTCCCCGCCGGTCCACCCCGAACAGGTCCGCACCGGAGACTGACCTTCGGCGCACTCCGCAACCCGCATTCTCGTTTCTTCGTCCTGTACCAGGACTCAGGGGGCGGTGCTAGGCCCGCGGGATCGCCGGAAAATATCGCTCCTCGAGGATTCGCCGGTGGTGCTGCTCGTGTCCCGCCGCGAGGTACGCCAGCGCGCGCACCGTCACTTCATTCTTACTGGCGACTCCGCGCCGCGACCAAGCCTCTTCGCCCAGCGATTGAAAAAGCGCTAGCGTCGCGCCGCGCACCAGCGCAAATTCCTCCGCAATGTTCGCAAGCGTGCGTCCGCCGAACGCCCCATTTCGCACGTAGTCATTCTGCTCGAACCCTGAGAGGGGTGTCTGGTCGCCTCGCGCGATCCGCAGCGCCCGGTACGCAAAAATCCTCTCCGTGTCCGTTACGTGCCCCAGTACTTCCTTCACCGTCCACTTGCCCGGCGCGTACCGGAAATTCCCATCGCGCTCGCTCCGCGCCGCAAACAGTTGCGCCATCTGCAGCCGCTGCGCCTCCAGGATGCTGACGATGTCGTTCCCCTGAATCAGCGAAACATAGGTCTCGTAATATGCGGCGTATTCGCTTGCCTCCGGCCTTTTCTTCATAGCTCTGCCTGCCTCACACTTTCTTCCATCTCAACTATCCCGCCCTGAAGAGGAAAAAATTCCTTCCACCTGTAGAAATAATCCTTACCTCAAAGGACTGCATCTCCCCGCTCGATTGCGTCCGTGAAACCCGCCCCCACGCTAAGCCGCTCCAAGCCGGGCAATTCCATCCACGCATGGCAACGATGGCCGTCGGAGGACAAGAGCTGAATGCTGAATGCTGATCCCTGTTCAGCATAACGGACCTCCCTTGCGGACGCGCGCATTATAGCAATAATGGAGCGCAGCCCAGGAGGCGGGAATGCACTTCGATCTCAAAACCGCGCGTGTGGCGTTTCAAGGAGAACCCGGCGCCTTCAGCGAGGCTGCGGCCATCCAGCTTCTCGGTGGGGCCATCACTACCGTGCCCCGTGCCACCTTTGATGCGGCGTTCCGCGCCATCGAAGACGGTGCCGCCGACGTGCTTCTTGTCCCCGTGGAAAACACCCTGGCTGGCTCCGTCGTACGCGTCTACGACTTGCTGCTCGAGAGCCGCCTAACCATCACCGCCGAAACCATTCTGCCCATTGAACACCACTTGATCGGCTGCCCCGGCGCTTCCCTCGGCGAGATTCGCTCCGTGGCCTCTCACCCCATGGCACTTGCTCAGTGCGAACGGTTCTTCGCGTCACATCCTCAGGTGAAGCGCGTCCTCGCCGAAGACACCGCCGGAAGCGTCCGCGAAGCCCTCGCGCGCGGCGACAAATCCTTCGCCGCCATCGCCGGCAGCCGCGCCGCCGAACATTACAACGGCCTGATCCTCGCCGAAAACATCCAGGACAACGCCGAGAACTTTACCCGCTTCGTCCTTCTTGTTCCTGAAACCCAGCCGCCGGCTCCCCACGCCCGCAAAATGTCTCTCGCCATGCGCCTCGCTCACCGTCCCGGAGCGCTCCTCGCCTCCCTCGAACCTTTCGCCAAACACACCGTGAACCTATTAAAAATCGAGAGCCGCCCCATCCACGGTCGCCCCTGGGAATACCAGTTTTTTATCGATGTGGAATCCGAAATCCCCGCACTTCTCCACCAGGCCCTCGCCGAAGTCCGCAACGCCACCAGCGACCTCCGCGTCCTCGGCCTCTACCCCGCAGCAAAAATCGACCAAAGAAAAAACTCTTAGACGCATCCGAACGGCCTTTCCATCGTCCCCGCAAATAAAAAGGCCAGCAACGGCGCTGGCCTTTGATACTTTAATTCTTGAACTTCCTCCACGTCCTCTACTTCATAACTAGCAGTAACTGCACTCGGCGTCGCCCATCCTATTCGCGCCGGTCATGTCATCTTTCATCCGCCGCAGCCGCTGCCCCAGCCGCTCGGCCAACTGATGACGCGCGCGCCACAGCCGTGCTTTCAGCGTGTTCTCCGTCACGCCAAGCTTCTTCGCCGCTTCGCCGGTGGAAAAACCTTGCACCTCTCGCAGCACAAACGCCGTGCGCAGCAGCGGCGAGAGCTCGTCGAGATTTTCATTGATCATCTCGCGTATCTCCGTGTTCGCGAACACCTGTTCCGGGTTTGGTCCGTCATCGGCAAATCGTTCCGCGGCCGGCAGCTCGTCCTCGCGCGGCGGCGCGTCCAGCGATATCGCCGGACGCGCCTTGGCGCTCCTCCTCCGCATCAGCGCCGCGTTGATCACGATGCGCGTCAGCCACGTCGAAAACTGCGAGCGCCCTTCGAAGCGTTTCAGGTTGCGGTATGCCGAGAGCAGCCCGTCCTGCAAAGCGTCCTCCGCGTCTTCCGTATTCCCGAGAACCCGCAGTGCGGTCTGAAACAGCGGCCGCTGGTAACGCCGGAACAGCGTCTCCACCGCCTGCGAGTCGCCTTTCTGCCCCGCGCGGATCAGTTTTTCCTCATTCAGTTGCGTTCCTACTGCCACTTGCGTTGCCATGGTTGCCCCCGTTTATTTCAAAACTCTTTTGTCCGCTCTCCGCGGAAAACTCTTGCCCTCACTCTTTCCGCCTCACTGCACCGGAACTCCGCCGGCCGACACCTTTGGTTTCTTCATCAGCAGCAAAACCGGTATCACCGCGAAAAACACCACCCCCAGCATCTTGAAGTTATCCATATACGCCAGCATCGCCGCATTTCGCTGCACCGTGCTGTAAACCATCCCGTGCGCCTGCTCTCCTGCTTGCCACACACCAGATCCCGCTGCGATCAGCTTCGTCTGCATCGCGTTCAGCATGTTGCGATACGCCGCGCTGAAAATATTCACGTGCTCCATCAACTGCGCCTGATGATATTGCGTGCGCCGCGCCAGTATCGTCGTCACGGTGGCAATCCCCACGCTCGCTCCGACGTTCCGCGCCAGATTGATGATCCCCGTCCCCATGCTCGTTTTTTCTTTCGGAACATACCTGAACGCCGCCACGTTAATGGGAACAAACAAAAACGCCAGCCCAAAGCTCTGCAGCATGCGCGCCCGGACCGCGTGTCCGTAGTCCAGCCCCAGATCCCAGCCCGCCATCCAGAAAAACGCCGTCGCCGATACGATGCAGCCGAACGTAATCAAAATCCTGGTGTCCAACCGCGACACCAGTATCCCCACCACCGGCATCATGCACATGATGACCAATCCGCCCGGCGACAGCGCCTTCCCCGCCTGTTCCGCCGTATAGCCCAGCAACTGTTGCAGGAATTGCGGAATCAGCACGGTGCTCGAATACAGCACGAATCCCAGAAAAAACATGGCCATCGTGGAGATCGCAAAATTCCGTTCCTTCAGCATCCGCAAATCCACCACCGGTTCTTTTTGCTTCAGTTCCCAAATGATTCCCGCCACAATCCCGATCACCATCAGCGCAAAAAACACGCGAATGAACCCCGACGACAGCCAGTCCTCCCGCTGCCCCTTGTCCAAAACGATCTGCATGCTGCCCAGCCCCAGGCTGATCAGCCCGATTCCGATGTAATCGATCCGGAACCCGCTCTTCACGCTGGCCCTCTTCATGTACGGCGGGTCGCTGACCAGAAAATTCGTCAGAATCAACGAGATAATTCCCACCGGCACGTTGATGTAGAAAATCCATCTCCACGAAAAGTTGTCGGTGATCCATCCGCCCAGCCACGGCCCGATCGTCGGCGCCACCACCACCGCCAGCCCGTACACCGCAAACGCCATTCCCCGCTTCTCCATGGAAAACGTGTCGTTCAGGATGGCTTGCTCGCTGGGCTGCAATCCTCCTCCGCCCGCGCCCTGCATAATCCGGAAAATCACCAGCACTCCCAGGCTCGGCGCCAGTCCACACAAAAACGAGCTCACCGTGAACAGCGCAACGCTGGACATGTAGAACCGCTTCCGCCCCATCAGCCCCGATAGCCATCCCGACAGCGGCAGCACAATCGCGTTCGAAACCAAATACGACGTCAGCACCCACGTCGATTCGTCCGCCCCCGCCGAAAGGCTCCCCGCAATGTGCGGCAGCGCCACGTTCGCGATCGAGGTGTCCAGCACCTCCATGAACGTCGCGAGCGTCACCGTTACCGCGATCACCCACGGGTTGATCGTCCCGTCCGGCATCCGCAATTTCGACAGCAGTCTCTGCCTCATCGCCCTGGTTCTTCTTTCCTGTTCGGCTCATGCCTGTAGTACCGCTTTGCTCCCTCTCCTTATTCCCGCTTATTCCGTGATCACCGTGACG
The DNA here is from genome assembly GCA_043758915.1 of Acidobacteriota bacterium. Lineage (GTDB taxonomy): Bacteria > Acidobacteriota > Terriglobia > Acidiferrales > UBA7541 > Acidiferrum. The sequence goes on from JAYVMO010000089.1 coordinate 7,450, forward strand.
TCGGCATTCATCCCCGGCCTCAACACCGCCTTCTCCGCCGGTATCGGATCCAGTACGATCTTCACCGGAATCCGCTGCACCACTTTCACGTAATTCCCTGTCGCGTTTTCCGGCGGCAGCAGGCTCAGCACCGCTCCCGTCGCCCCGGCGATTGAATCCACATGTCCGAAAAATGTTTTTCCATATGTGTCGATCTTTACTTCCGCCCTCTGTCCCGCCTTCATGTTCTTCAGTTGCGTTTCTTTGAAATTTGCCGTGACCCACACATTCTGCAGAGGCACCACCATCAGCAACCCTTGCCCGGCCTGCACGATCTGCCCCGTTTCCACTTGTTTGTGCGTCGCCACGCCGTCCACCGGCGCCACGATTTCCGCATAACTCAGATTGAGCTGCGCCGCTTCCAGCACCGCGCGCGCTTGCTCCACTTTGGCCAGCTTCCCCTGCGCATCCGCCGCTTTCATGCTCACCTGCTTCACGTCCGCGAGAGCCGAGGAAACTCCCGCGCGCCCCTGCGACACCTTGGCCTTCGCCGCTTCCAGTTGCGCCTTCACTACTTCCACATTCCTCTGCGCCTGCGCCAACTTCTGTTCATCGGCGTTCAGCGCGCTCGCGCTGGCATCGGCATTGGCTTTCGCGGCGTCAAACTGTTGCTTTGAAATTTCTCCTTTTTCCAGCAGCGGCGTGTAGCGCGCCAGGTCCGCTTGCGCCAGTTGCGCATTGGCTCGGCTTTTCTCCACGTTGGCCCGCGCATAGTCCAGGTCCGCCGTTTGCGCCTGCTCGTACTTGGCCTGCGCGCTCGCCAGGTCTGCCTGCGCCTCTAGCAACTGCGCATCCGCGTTCGAATTTCCGCTCGCCACGTTTTCCCGTGTGCGCGGCACATCTACTCCTGCTGCTCGCGCTTCACTCTCCGCCAGCGCCAGCGCCGCCTTGGCTTGGTCCAGCGCCGCCTGATAATCCCGCGCATCCAGCTTCACCAGCACTTGCCCCGCTTTCACTGGCTGATTGTCCAGCACCAAAACTTCCGCCACTCGCCCATAAACCTTCGAAGCCACCGGCGTAATGTGCCCCTGCACCTGCGCGTCATCCGTCGTCTCGCGATTGCGGTAATACAAAAACAGCCCCGCGACGGCCAGCAGCAGCGCCGCGCCTCCGATGATCAGCCACAGCCGCACTTTCGGACTCACCCGCTCCTTCAGCGGCTCTTCGTACTCCTTCACCGGCACGTGCGGCACTCTCGCCGCGTTCTCTAGTCCAACTTCAATCTCGATGCTCATCGCATCCTCACTTCGCGTAAACCCTTTCCATCTGCCCGACGGAACGCGCCAGGTCCGCGCGCGCCTGGTTGAACCGGTACAGCGCCGCAATCTGGTTGTCGTTGGCCCGCGCCAGCGAATCCTGCGCCTGGATCACTTCGATGTTGTTCGCCACCCCGGCCTTGAAGCGGTCCCGCGCTTGGTCCACTTCTTCTTTTGAAAGCTGCACCCCCAGATTCGCCACTTGTACTTCACTGCGCGCCGATTGCAGGTTCAGCAGCGCCGTCTTCACCTCCAGCGCGATCTGGTTTCGCAAATCATCTTTCTGCTGCTGCAATTTCTTGATCTCCAGGTCCGCACGCACCGTCTCCGCGTGAATCCGTCCACCCGTGAACAGCGGCACGTTCACCGAAGCCGCGTAGGTGTACACCGGAATGCCGTTCGACGTGGACGTCCCCAAATACGCCCAGTTGCCATCGAACCGCAGCGCAGGCAGCCGCGAATCTTGCGCGGCTTTCTTTTCCGCTCCCACCGCCTTCAGCTGCTCTTCCAACGCTTTCCATTCCTGCCGTTCCGCAAGCGCCGCCTCAATGCTCGTCTCCACTTCCGGCTGCGGCGTTTCGAAGAAGCTCAGAGAATCCGCCAGCTCAATCGGCTGCCGCGGGTCCAGGTTCAGCAGCTTGCTTAGTCCGTACAGCGAAGTTTCCCGGTCGTTTTCCGCCTCCATCACTCGCTGTTTCTCATTCTGCAGCTCCACATTCGCGCGCAACGTGTCGATGCCCGTCCCCACTCCTTCTTTCTGCACGTCCGCCGCCTGGTCGTACAGCGCCTGCGCCAGTTCCACCCTGGACTGCGACGCTTGCACCGTCGCCACCGCGCGCAGCGTCCCAATGTATTGCGAGACCACCAGGAGAATCACCTGCTCCCGCGTAGACAGGCTCGTCGCTCTGCTGGCATTCGCCGTGTTCCGCGCCGCTTGATACCTCCGCCAAAGCGTCAGATCGAAAATCGGCCCCCCAAATGTCGGCCCTGCGGAAAAAACCTGATACGGACCAACGTGCTGCGTAAACCCGGGAATTTTTGTCCCACCAAACTGCGCCTGCACGTTTACCCGCTGCGCCTGGTCCCTCACGCTCAAATCCGCTTCCGGCAGTAACCCCGCCCGCGCAATGTTCGTGTCTTGTGCGCTTTCCGCCGCGGACAGCACTGCAATCTGCGCCGTGGGATTCTGTTTCAGCGCCAGCCCCACCGCTTGGTCTAGCGTCAGCCGCAACACTTGCGAACTTGCTGGCGATGCCAGCCTGCTCTGCTTCGCTTCCTGCGCTTCCGCTCGGCCGGCGCCAAA
>JAYVMO010000090.1:0-5106 GCA_043758915.1 Acidobacteriota bacterium
ATGAGCTAGTAAATTGTCACGACGTTCATGTCCGCCAGGTCGAGCACCGCATTCTTGTTTCCTGCCACTGCACCATGAGGAGCGCCCTGCCCATCACCCAGGTGCACGACGTCACCGCCGTTCTCGAAGATCGCGTAAAGGAAAAATTCCCCCGGATCGCCCGCGTCACCATCCATCCCGAACCCTTCGAAGAACGCTAAGTAAGGCGCGCCGCGCTTTTCACACCCCGCAGACTTTTCTCACCGCGCGAATCGCCCTGTAGTGGCCGATCTTTAGATCGGCTGCTTCTTCGCATTTCCTCTTTCTGTAGTTCGCCACTCTTTTCGGCCACCGCCACACTTCATCAAAAGTTCCGCTCTAGTCAGACTCGTATCGTCGCGCGAAAACTTGCGCCCCCAGCGCGATCAACGCGGGGAAACAAACGACCACGTAGCGCGGTTCAGGCGTCTCCAGCGTGGTCAGAAACGCCGTCCGCAATAAAATATAAACTACCAGCAGCGCGACCGCGGGCCGCACCGCCGAATTCCCGCGCCACAATCGCACCGCGCCCCACACCGCCATCGCCACATAAACGATATTCAGTAGAAAAAAACCAACCGTGACCGTTTGATCTGTCCGGTCGTCCTCCCACATTTGCCGCAGCGGAAAAACGTTCCCGGAAACCGGCACCAGCTCGATCCGCGGCGTAAACCACATGGTGACCGCGCGCCCGGCGGGCAGCCACACATGCGTCCGCAACGGATGCCGGGCATTCCTTTCGCGCGCCAGCTGCCCGAAAGCCGCATCCTCCTCCGGCGTAAGCGTCCAGTCGTCGTTGTACCTCTCCAAAATGGCCGCCACCCGCTGCTTTTCTTCCGGCGTGTCAAACGCCCGCGCGGGCAGCGACTCCACGTCGATCGATTCTTCATCGAGCTTCCACGGCGCCAGGTAACAATCGCTCACCCGGTACAGCCAAGTCTTCTCCCAAGCCATGAACCCGTACGGTACCAGCTCCCCCGGCAAGTTCGAATTCTCTGGCGCCAGCAATTGCACCTCGTGCAGCGTCACGAAATTCCTCATCGCCCACGGCGCCAGCGGAATCAGGCACAGCACCCCCATGCAAACGACCGTTCGAATGGTCCGTTTGAACTCGCGCTGTGAAATCAAAACTACGCACAAGACCATCCAGGCTGCGACGAGAAGCAGCGGCGCCTCTGGCCGGAACAGCGTTCCAAATCCCACCGCGAGTGCGCCCAGCATCGCCAGATACCAATAGTCTCTACCCAGCACCCCATTCTCTTTGACGATGCGAAAACCACCCCCAAACGAACGCACCGCCAGCAGGCACAGAAAGTACCAAGCCGCCGCCGTGCAAAACACCGCGAATACCTCGGTAAGTGGCACGGCGGTGTAGTTAGCGGTGAAGGGGCAGAGCGCCGCTAACCAAAGCGCCGCAAATTCCACGCGCTTATTTTGCCTGCTGTCTTCGGATGTGCGCGCAAGTATTCCCGCTAATCTCGCGATCACCACGCAGGAGAGCAGATCGACTCCGATTTGCGCCAGCATCACCCAAATCCGCGCATCGGCCCCGCTCCGGCCCGTAATCGCGTACACCAGCGCAAGAAATGCCGGATACCCCGGCATCCGCAGATCCATTGGCGTTATCGCCCCGCCCACATTCATAGCGTACGTCCCATGCTTCAGCCAATTCGTGGCGATCTGCTCGTAAAGAACCGTATCTCCGGAATTGGCGGGAAATTTCAGCACAAAGAAAAACCGCAGGCACAGACCAGCGGCAAGCGCGGCAATGGGGTTCCAGAAAATTCGCTTCATTCTTGCAACGCATCTTACAATAGAGTGGACGGATTCGCGCAGACGGACTCCACCAGCCCGGCCAGCCGGTCCCTGCCGCACCGCCAGGTGAAATGACCACATGAAGGAACGCCGTCCCATATTCTACGACGTGGAGCGTATGCGCTGGCGCCGCACCCGCCGCGTGCTGGAAATCAGCGGCGCGCTGCTCACCCTACTACTCGCCTATTTCTTCGTCACCATCGCCGTCACCGTGGACCTGCCCGCCGGCTTGCTCCCCGACACCAAGCTCGGCTACCATCCCTTCAAGCTCAAGAAGAACTCCAAGCCCATCCGCAAAGGCCGCCACCGCCGCGTCGCCGGCATCGGCACCGTTCCCCCGAGCTACGAGCCCGTTCGCGCCGCATTTTTCGTCAGTTGGGACCCCAACAGCCTCGCTTCCCTGAAAAAACACTATCGAGAAATCGACCTGCTCATCCCCGAACAATTACACGCAGTCTCGCCGGACGGCGCCATCACCGTGGTCGACTACGAGCGCGGCCAGGCCCGCGTCAAAGCTTCCCCCACCCAAGCCATCGCCATTCTCAAAGACGACAAACTCCACCAATGGATGCGCTCGCTCAATCCTCCCGTCGAGCTGCCCATCATGGGCCAGCTCAACAACTACGACGGCACCACCTGGCGCATCAAGGAAATGGCCGAGATGCTCGCGAATCCCGCCGCGCGCCAAAACCTCGTTCGCGACCTCGTCGAATTTGCCGTCCACGCTCACGAAGCCGGCATCGTCGTCGACTTCGAGGAAGTCCCCGACTCCAGCCAGCCTCATTTCCGCCAGTTCGCCGCGGAGTTGGGGCCCGCCCTCCATTCCGTTGGCCTCAAGTTCATGATCGCCCTCCCCGCCCGCGATGACGCCTACGACTACAAATTCTTCGGCAAGCAAGCCGACGCCGTCGTCCTCATGAACATGGACGAGCACTGGCTCACTTCCGGCCCCGGCCCCATCGCTTCTCAGGATTGGTTCATCGAAAATCTCCGCGAGCTCCTCGAGTCCGTCCCCGCGCAAAAAGTCATCGTCACCATCGGTAATTACGCCTACGACTGGTCCGAAGCCGAGAAGAAGGCCAATGAGCCCGCCGAATCCCTCACCATTCAGGACGCCTTGCTCCACGCCTCCGAGTCCGAATCGCAGGTCGAGTTCGATCCCGCCTCCCTCAATCCGCATTACTCCTATTACGACGAGCACAATCACGTCCATCAGGTCTGGATGCTCGATGCCGTCACCGCTTACAACGAACTGCGCGCCAGCGAACGCCTCGGCGTGCAAGGCACCGCCCTCTGGCGCTTTGGTTCCTCCGACTCTTCGACCTGGCCCATCTGGGACGCCACTCGCCCCAACGATGCCATCCGCCAGAAAATCACCGACGTTCCGCCTGGGCCGGACCTCATCTTCGAAGGGGAAGGCGACGTCTGGCACTTTATCGACACTCCCAAGAACGGCCGCCGCAGCTTCACCTACGAGTCCGCCGTCGATCTCTTCACCAACGAAAATTACGAAGCCTACCCGCTCTCCTATCACATCGATCAACTCGGCGCCGCGCACAAAAAACTCGCCATCACCTTCGACGACGGCCCCGATCCCGCTTGGACTCCCCAGCTTCTCGACATCCTCAAACAGAAAAATGTCCCTGCCGCTTTCTTTGTCATCGGCCTGAACGCCAACAAATGGCCCGATATCCTGAAGCGCGAGTACGCCGAGGGACATGAAATTGGCAACCACACCTACACCCACCCCCCGTGGGACGATGTCTCTCCTAGGCAAATTCGCTGGGAACTCAATCTCACCGAGCGGCTTATCGAGAGCACCTTGGGCGTGAAGTCCATTCTCTTCCGTCCGCCCTTCGGCATCGATCATCAGCCTGAATACGCCGAGGAAGTCGCCCACCTTCCTCTCGCTCAGAACCTGGGCTACCTCATCATCGGTCAGAAAATCGATCCGCATGACTGGAAGCAGGTCAACGGCCAGCAGGTTCCCGCGCAGGAGATCGTCGACAACGTTCTCAGCCAGGCTGACGACGGCAATATCATCCTCTTCCACGATGGCGGCGGTGACCGCGCGCAAACCGTCGCCGCGCTCCCCGTCATCATTGACAAGCTGCGCGCCCAGGGCTACGAGTTCGTCTCCGTCTCCGATCTCATTGGCAAGACCCGCGCCCAGGTCATGCTTCCCCTTTCCCGGCAAGAACAGTTGGAAGCCCGCGCCGACGGCTTCATCTTCGGTCTCTATCACTGGGCGCGCGTCGCCATCGCCACCATCTTCATCCTCGGCATCGTGCTTGTCAGCGGGCGCGCGCTCATCATCGGCATCCTCGCCCTCATCGAAAAATTGCGCCCCGACCACGCCGTCATGCCCGATCCTCAGCCCGCCGTTACCGTGCTCATCCCCGCTTACAATGAAGAATCCGTCATCTTGCAAACGGTATCTTCAGTCCTCGCCTCCGACGTCAAGGACCTGCGCATCATCGTCGTCGATGACGGCTCCACCGACAAAACCGCCCAACTCCTCGACACGCACTTTGCCAACGACCCGCGCGTGCACATCATCCATCAGGTCAATCGCGGCAAATCCGCCGCCCTAAGTCTCGCCATCAGCCAGGCCGCCACCGAAATCGTCGTTACCATCGACGCCGACACCGAAATCGAGCCTGACGCCATCGGCAAACTGCTCCGCCATTTCTCCGACCCCAAAACCGGCGCCGTCGCCGGCAACGTGAAAGTCGGCAACCGCACCCGCTGGCTCACTCGCTGGCAAGCCCTCGAATACATCACCAGCCAGAACATGGAGAAGCGCGCCTTCGACCTCCTCAACTGCATCACCGTCGTCCCCGGAGCTCTCGGCGCTTGGCGCAAAACCGCCATCGAAGCCGCCGGCGGCATCACCGCCGATACCGTCGCCGAAGACGCCGACCTCACCATCGCCATCCGCCGTCTCGGCTGGCGCGTCAGCTACGAGGAAGAAGCCATCGCCTGGACCGAAGCCCCGGAAACTCCCGGCGTGCTCATCGGCCAGCGCTTCCGCTGGACCTTTGGCACCCTGCAATCCTTCTGGAAACACCATGACACGCTCCTGCGTCCCAAATACGGCACGCTGGGCTGCATCGCGCTCCCCAACATCTTCATTTTCCAGATCGCTTTGCCGCTCATCTCCCCCATCATTGACCTGCTTTTCCTCGGCTCCGTCGCCCTTTGGGGCTTGGAAAAACTTCATTTTTCCTGGTTGCCCACCATCCCGGCCACCACCAGTGACCTGCTACGCTC
>JAYVMO010000091.1:0-6619 GCA_043758915.1 Acidobacteriota bacterium
AACGTCGTCGTCGCGCTCCCGCCGTTCGCCGTGAAAAAGTTCAGCACATCCGAAATCGCGTTTCCTACCGTGTCCGTGTCGCTCCCCGCGAAGAGCAGCGCCACCGGCTGCGCCGTTTCTGTCTGCACGATAAGCGAACCCGAATCCCCCCCCGAGCTGAACGTGCCTCCCTGTACCTGTACCAAATCGTTGAAGGTAACCGTGAATTTCGTGCCCGTACCGTCGCAGTTCTGCGTATAGTCGACGGTGGACGTCACGTTGATCCCGATCACGCTCGAACACGTCAGCCCGGTCGTTCGGCCGCTTTTCGCCACATTCATAGCCACTGCCGCCGCGATACCGCCGCCCGCGACCGGTCCCCCAGGATCCGGCACGCCATTCGTTTGCGTACTGCCCAGCAACAATATGTTGCCGCTGGCATCCACCGAACCATTCACGATCTGCGCGATTGCCGCGTCCACCTTTGGCAGCGAACCGGTCTGTAAGTTGTAGAATTCAGACAGATTCGCAACCGTGGCAAGGCCCGCCACTTGGCAGTGCGTTTCCACAAGGCCTGGCTGCGTGATCGAATCTCCCGTGGCCGGCCCTCCTCCTGTCCCAAAATCGCTCTTCCCCAGCACATGGTTGTTGCTCAGTATGTATTTTGTGCCATTGCGAATTACCATTGCTCCGAGCGTCCCGCTACAACACTTTCCGCCGGCGCTGTCGGTTTTGTTTCCGCCTGATGTGCCCAGGAAGATGGGTCCATTTTGTGTGTTCTGATTCTGGGTCGCCAGAATCGTTACCGTGGCTGTGCCGGTAGCCGTGGCACTCGCCTGCGAAACTGCCTTGATCGTCACCGTCGTTGGCCCGTTTCCACCCTTTCCGTCCGATTTCGTGGGGACTCCGCTTGGAGCCACGAAAAGGCCCGTGCTCGAAATGAATCCCGTCGCTTGACTCCCGCCCGCTACACCGTTCACCTGCCAGGACACCGCTGTGATCGTTGTCCCTGTCACACTCACGTTAAATTGCTGCGTGCCGAAAATGCTCACGTTGGGAGCGCTCGGCGAAACGGTAACCACGATTTGGCCCGGGTTCACCGCGGTTTGCGGCAGCCCGCCGCAACCGGCGGCCAAAAGTAGAACAATAAGAATTAATGGGAAGAAGTTTGTTCGGCGCATAGCTCCCCCGCAGTGTTTTACCTCTCTAAACTAACACCATGCGTCACTACCCAAGCACGGCAACGCATCTCTCTGTTACCATAGAGTACTGTACGAATGTATAGATGCGGGGAGGGCTTACCCATTATCGGATGATGGCAGGGTGAATTTGGTTTCTCCCGAAAGACCGCTCCAGCGGCAACCGGGACTTACCCGCGTCGCTCAATCGATGTCCCGCCAATTGGGCCCCGCACCGACTTCCACAACCAGCGGAACAACCAGTTTGCAAACCCCTTCCATCTCTTCCTTGACGAGGGCTTCCAGTGCTTCGCGTTCCTTCTTCGGGGCTTCGAACAGCAATTCGTCATGCACCTGCAGAATCATTTTCGCTTCGAACTTTTCCGCCGCCAGCCGCCGGTCGATCGCAATCATCGCCAGCTTGATGAGATCGGCCGCCGTGCCCTGCAGGGGCGAATTGAGAGCGGTGCGCTCGGCAAAATTGCGAAGCTGTATTTGCGGTGCAGTGATTTCGGGGATGGGGCGAATTCTTCCGAACAGCGTTTTTGCGACACCCGTCTTGCGCGTCTCCTCCAGGATTTTGTCGAGATAGTCCTTCACGCCGCGATAGCGCGTGAAATAGGCGTTGATGAATTGTGCCGCCTCGCGCTGTTCGATGCCCAGTTGCTGCGCCAAGCCAAACGGCGACAATCCATAGATAATGCCGAAGTTGATGGCCTTCGCCGCTCGCCGGTGCTCCCCGGTTTGCGCCAGCGGGCCCACTCCAAACACTTCCTGTGCCGTGCGCGCGTGAATATCTTCGCCGTTGCGAAACGCATCAATCAGCACCGGATCGCCCGAGAAGTGCGCCATGATGCGCAGCTCGATCTGCGAATAATCCGCCGAGAGCAGGATCTTCCCTTTTTCGGCCACGAAGGCCGCGCGAATTTGCCGGCCCAGTTCGCTGCGGATGGGAATGTTCTGGAGATTGGGGTCGGAAGAGCTGAGCCGCCCCGTGGCCGTCCCGGTTTGCGAAAAGCTGGTGTGCAGCCGGCCGGTTTCCGGATGGATGAGCTTGGGCAGCGCATCGACGTATGTGGATTTGAGCTTGGCGATTTCGCGGTACTCGATGATCTTCGCCGGCAAGGGGTGCTGGCTCGCGAGCTCTTCGAGAATATCCACGGCGGTCGAACGCGCTTTCGCTTTCCCGCGGCGCGCGGAAGGCTGCAAGTTCAACTTATCGAAAAGAATTTCCGCAAGCTGCGTGGGCGAATTGACGTTAAATTCCGAGCCCGCAAGCTGCCAGATCTCCTTCTCCAGTCGCCGCACTTCCTTTTCCATGGCCTGCGACATCGTCCCGAGCTCTTTGGGATCCACGCGAATCCCATGGCGCTCGATCTCCGCAAGAACCGCAGCCAGCGGCAGATCGATTTTTTCGTACACGCTTGCGAGCTGCTGCTCGTCCACCTGGGCGCGCAGCGCAGGCGCGAGACGCAGGAGATAGTCGGCCCGCTCGCCGGGTCCGCCGCCGAGCATGGCGCTGAACTGCCGCATGACCACATCGGCAAAATCATGGTTCGCGGTCGTCGGACGCAGCAGGTAGGAGTACAACTGCGTCGCATGTTGAATACCCGCAGCCCGGCCGGTGAGTAACTGAAAGAGTTTTGCGTCGTGTACGATTTTCGGCCGCTTCGCATCGGCCAGCACCGGCGCCAGCGCCTTCAGCGCCTCGCCCCTCTCATCCAACCATACCGCCCGCCCCTCCCCGGCCTTCGCAGACACCTCGATCGACCCAATGCGCGTGCCAAAGCCCTCCGATTCCCTCTCCCCAGCCTCCACGTTCAGCCAGACGGCGACCGCCTGCCTGGCAGGCAATTTCTCTAGATATTTTTGGAACTCCTCGACCGTAACGAACTGTGCGTAGTCCTTCTTCTGCTCGTTTACTCCGAACGCCTCCTGCGAGGGGCCACTCGCCTTCCCAACCTCCGCGCCAGCCTCACTCGCCTCGTTCGCCAACAACTCCCTGAGCAACGAATTGAATCCCAACTCGCGATACAGCGCGGCCAGTGCGGTCCCGTCGGGCGCGCGGCGTTCCAATGTGTGCAGGTCCAGTTCCAGCGGCACATCCGTGGCAATGGTAGCCAGCTTCTTGGACATCATCACTTGCTCGCGCTGCTGCTGCAGCGCCTCCCGGTAACGCTTGTTGGTAACTTCGTCCGCATGATCCAGCGCCTTCTCCACGCTCCCGTATTTCTGGATCAGCTCCGTCGCGCCCTTTTCGCCGATGCCCTTCGCGCCGGGAATGTTGTCGACCGTGTCGCCCAGCAGCGCCATCAAGTCGATCACTTTCTCCGGCGGCACACCGAGAATCTCTTCCACCTTCTTTTCATCGACAATAATGTCCGCCTTGGCTCCGCCCGAACCGGTGCGCAGCGTACGGATGTTTTTTCCCACCAGTTGCATCATGTCCTTGTCGTTGCTGATGATCAGCACGTCGAGGTTCTTTTTCGCGCCTTGCACCGCCATCGCCCCGATCACGTCGTCGGCTTCATAGCCTTGAAATTCCAGAATCGGCAAGCGCATGGCTTCACAGAGCTTGCGCACGAACGGAATCTGCACCGAGAGATCGTCCGGCATCGGCGGACGCTGCGCTTTATATTGTTCGAACAACTTGTCCCGGAACGTCGGGCCCTTGGTGTCGAAAACGATGCCCATGTAGTCCGGCTCGTAATCCTTGATGAGTCGCTTCAGGATGTTCGAAAATAGAAACGGCACTTTCGTGGGTATGCCCGAAGGCGCATTCATGCGGTTCATGGGCGCATAAAACGCCCGGTAAATATGCGCCATCGCATCGACGAGGAACAGCTTTTTGGGTCCAGCGGGCATGCCGGCGAGTATAGCAAACGAGCAAGGCTGGCAGGCTGAAGCCGATGCTAACCTCTTCGGCTACATGATGCCGAGCGGTTTGGCCACTTCGGCAAGTATCTCCGCCGCCCGCAGGAGCTGCTCGCGCTTGTGCGTGGCGCTAACGATGGCACGCAGGCGGGCCTTGCCCTCCGCCACGATGGGATAGCCCACCGCCGGAGCAAACACCCCCGCCTCGAACAGCTTCTTCGAAAATTCAAACGCCTTGGCGGCCTCGCCGACATGAATCGGAATAATCGGCGTCTCGCTGGCCTTGAACTGAAACCCGCGCTTCTTCAGCTCGCGTTTGAAGAATTTCGTGTTGGCCCAGAGCTTCTTCACCAGTTTCTCCCCCTCGGGCGAATTCAGCAGCGCAAACGCCGCCTGGCAAGCGCCAACGGTAGCCGGCGGGTGCGAAGTCGAAAACAAAAACGGCCGCGCGCGCAAATACAAAAAATCAATGAGGTCGCGCGTGCCGCACACGTACCCGCCCATCGCGCCGATGGCTTTGCTCAGCGTGCCCACCTGGATGTGCACCCGTCCATGGCAGTTCAAATGATCCACCGTTCCGCGCCCGCCGCGCCCCAGCACGCCGGAGGAGTGCGCATCATCCACCATCATGATGCAATTGTATTTTTCGGCCAGGTCGCAAAGCGCTGGAAGCGGCGCGATGTCGCCATCCATCGAGAAGACGCCGTCGGTGATGATCAGCTTCTTTCCCGGAAAGTCCGCGTGCTCCTGCAAAATCCGCTCGCAATCCTTCACATCCTTATGTTTAAAGACCTTGATCGTCGCTTTCGAAAGCCGCGCGCCATCGATGATCGAAGCGTGATTCAGCTCATCCGAAACGATCAAATCTTCCTTGCCCAGCACCGCGGAGACCGTCCCAGCGTTCGCCGTAAAGCCCGATTGAAACACCACGCACGCTTCCACGTTTTTGAACCGCGCGATCTGCTCCTCGAGTTCCATGTGTATCTTCATCGTGCCCGCGATGGTGCGCACCGCCCCCGCCCCCGCGCCGAATTTTCGCACCGCCTCCAGCGCCGCTTTGCGCAATGCCTTGTGCGTGGTCAGCCCCAGATAATTGTTCGAAGCCAGGTTGATCACTTCCCTGCCGTCAAACGTGCAAACGGGCTTCTGCTCGCCCTCCAGCACACGCAGCTTCGGCGCCACGCCCTTCTCCCGCAATTCATTCAATTGATCGCTAACGTACTGCAGTGGATTTCTCTTCGTAGTTTGCGTCCCCGCATCACTCATAATTTATCTCCCAACTCTCCGTGCTCTCTGTTTCTTCGTGCCCTCTGCGTCCTCTGCGTTAATCTTTTTCCTTCTTTTCGTCCTTACGTCTTTATTTCTTTACTTCACTCCTTCCGGATACAACAAAATCTTCCCCGCCAGTCCGCCTTGCAACATCGCGAACGCATCCTCAAACTTTTCCAGCGCCGCTCGCTCACCAAACAGCGGCTCAAGATTCAGCCGCCCCGCCTTCAGCAGCGCCGTCATCTGCACCCACGTCCCGTACATGCGCCGCCCATAAATCCCCTGCACCGTCGCACCCTTGAAAATCACGTCGTTCACCAAATCCAGCGGCACGGTCTCCGTCGGTATTCCCAGCAGCGAAGCGCGTCCGCCCGCTCGCAGCGCCTTGAATCCCTGCTGGATCGCCGTCGGATTCCCGCTCATCTCCAGCAGTACGTCCACTCCCGTCCCGCCTGTCTCTCCCAGAATCTTTTTCACCGCATCTTCCGCCGCCGGATTCAGCACCACGTCCGCGCCCATCTTTTTCGCCATCGCGCGCCGCTGCTCGTTTGTCTCCGTCGCAAAAACCGTCGAGCTTCCGCAGGCCTTCGCCACCGCGATGGCCATCAACCCGATCGGCCCGCACCCGGTCACCAGCACCGTTTGCCCCGCGATCGCTCCCGCCAGCACCGTGTGCACCGCATTCCCCAGCGGATCGAGGATCGCTCCGTACTGCTCCGGTATCCCCGGATCCAGCTTGACGATATTCGACGCCGGGATCCTCACAAACTCCGCGAACGCTCCGTCCTGATCGATCCCGATGATCCGCAAATTCTGGCAAATGTGTGCTTCGCCCAGCCGGCATTGGTGGCAATGCCCGCAGTTCACGTGCATCTCCGCGCTCACGAAGTCGCCCGCCTTCACCGCCGCGACTTCCTCGCCCGCGCGTTCCACCACCCCGCAAAATTCATGCCCCAGCGTCACCGGCGGCTTGATGCGCCCCTGCGACCAGCGGTCCCACCCATAAATATGCAGATCCGTCCCGCAAATCGACGCCGCCTTCACGCGCACCAGCACGTCCGCCGGCCCAATCGTCGGCACCGCCACCGCCTCGATCGTCAATCCCCTAGCCGCCTGCGTCTTCCGCAACGCCTTCATCGTCCCCGCCATCTACCTCGGCCCTCGCTCCCTGCGCAATCCTCCGATGCTAGCACACCAGTTTACCCCGGCACCCGTAGGGCCACGATACATCGTGCCCCTCTTCGGTCTTTCCCTCGCCGCTCCCCCGTCCATCTACGTCACCGCCTCGCTTCTTTTTTCGTTACGTCGTTATCTCTTTA
>JAYVMO010000092.1:0-5291 GCA_043758915.1 Acidobacteriota bacterium
ATGCCGTCGGGGATGGGCTGGCCATCGCCGTCTAGGAGGCGGCCAGCGATTTCCACGCGCTCGCCGGAGACGCCGGGAGCGGCGAGATTGTCCACGTTCCGCCAAGCGAGACCGATGGAGAAAAACGGGCCGACCGTCTGAGAGGTGGTGGCGTGCGAACTCATTTTCTTCCCCCGTGGCTGCCGGTTTCCATCGGGGTAGCTTCGCGGCCGCTCAGGATGATGTCGAAGCGGTAGCCGAGCGCCTGCTCGGGAATGGTGGTCTCCCAATCAAAAAGTGAGATGAGCCGGTTACGCGCATTTTCATCGGCCGTGCAGTTGAAGATGGGGTCGAAGGGAATAAGCGCATCGCCGGGAAAATACATCTGCGTCACCAGGCGCGTGGCGAATGCCGGACCGAAAATAGAAAAGTGAATGTGCGCGGGGCGCCAGGCATTGTGGTGATTTTTCCAGGGATACGAGCCGGGCTTGATGGTGACGAAGCGGTAGCGGCCTTGGGCATCGCTGAGAGCATGGCCGCAGCCGGTGAAGTTGGGATCGAGCGGGGCATCGTGCTGGTCCTGCTTGTGAAGATAGCGGCCGGCGGCGTTGGCTTGCCAAATTTCGACGAGCGTGTGCGGAACGGGGCGGCCGTCTTCGTCGAGGACACGTCCGCTAAGGATGATGCGTTCGCCGAGCGGTTCGCCGGAGTGCTGGCGGGTGAGGTCGCAGGCTTTCACGTCGACGGCTTGCGGGCCGAACAGCGGGCCGGTGACTTCCGAGAGCGTGTGCGGGAGATAGACGAGGGGCTTCTGCGGTGCGCGCTTGATCGACGAGCGATAAGGAGGATGCAGGTGTGGAGGCTGCGTGCCTTCGAGAGGCCTGCGGTAGCCAGCGATGTTCGCCATACGATGAATTTCCTCCTCACAACCCGAGTGCGTGAGACCGGCAAGCTTACTCCGCGCTTGCTGCACCGCCATGTGCTGCTGCCGTGCGCGCGTGAAGATCGCGCAGTGCTGCCAACTCCGCCGCGGCAGGCTTTGGCGTGATGTCCAGATGCGGAGCGACCTTGAGTGCCCAGCTGGTTGCGGCCTTCACCTGTTCCGCGGTCACGCTCGGATGGATTGCCGTCAGGACGAGTTCATTCGTCGCTGGATCGGAAACGATGATGCCCAGGTCGGTGATGACTGTCGTCGGTCCCCGCCCACGGACTCGCGAGCGGCCATTTCCGTTGGCGCTTTCGAAATAGCCGGAAGAAGTGACGAAGTCGAGTTTTTCCACGAACGCGCGCTTACTGTGTTTGAGGATGATGGCGACTTCCTTGGCGGCGGTGGCGATTTCCGGTGCACCGCCCGCTCCGGGGAGTCTGGTGCGCGGCGCATCGTAAGAGCCGCCGATCACGGTGGTGTTGATGTTTCCAAACTTGTCGATTTGCGCCGCGCCGAGGAAGCCCACGTCCACGCGGCCTGCTTGCAGCCAGTAGCGGAAAATCTCCGGCACGGAAACCACGGTATCGGCGGTCTCCGCAAGCTCACCGTCACCGATGGAAAGCGGCAAGACGTCCGGTTTCGCGCCAATCGTCCCGGATTCGTAGATCAACACAACGTCCGGCGCGTGCGTGAGCCGCGCCAGGTTGGCTGCGGCGCTGGGCAGTCCGATGCCGACAAAACAGACGGTGCCATTCTTGAGCATGCGCGCAGCGGCAATGGTCATGATTTCCGTGGGTGAGTACTCCAGCTCAGGCAAGGCTGCTCACCTTGAAATGGGCATCGATGCTGTCAAGGTATTCGGCAAAGTCCGCCGTGGAGAGGACATGGCGGTTCATCCAGGCAAGAAACGTTTCGCGCTCGCGGGAAATTCCGTCCCACGCTTTGCAAAAGGAATTATCGCGCTTGTAGTAGCCGTGCGCGTAGGAAGGATGCGCGCCGCCCGGCACGTGGCAAACGCACGAAACCACCCACGCCGGTAGAACGCAGGCATTCACCGGAGCATTCAGCGAATCGACAATCTCCTCGACGGTCACAATCACCTTTTTGGCGGCCAGCGCCGCTTCTTTCTGGACTCCGATGATGCCGTAGATTAATACGTTTCCCTTACGATCCGCTTTCTGCGCGTGGATGATGGTGACATCCGGATTGATCGCCGGCGTGGCGGTCAACACTTCACCCGTGAAAGGGCAGGTGATGGATTGGATTTTCTTATTGTATTTCGGCAGGTCCGAGCCGAAGTAGCCGCGCATGACGGCGAAGGGCAGTCCCGACGCGCCTGCTTGATAACGCGCCGCCATGTCCGCGTGGCTGTGCTCCTCGATTTCCAGCGGCAACGGCCAGCCGGTCTCGATAGCGTCGCGAAAACGGTGCAGCGAGCCCACGCCCGGATTGCCTCCCCAGGAGAAAACCAGACGGGAGGCGCAGCCCATGCCGATCATCTGATCGTAAATCAAATCGGGTGTCATGCGGATGAGCGTCAGGTTGCGGCGGCGCTGCCGGATCAATTCGTGGCCAGCGGCGAAGGGGATCAGATGCGTGAATCCCTCGAGGGCCACGACGGCGCCATCCTGGACGAGGCCAGCGACGGCTTCTTTGAGTGAAGTAAGAGCAGCCAAATCTCGACTCCGGGGTGTTCGGCGGCCGGAGAGATAGGGTCCGACCCTGCGGGCAAATTTATGCAAGGGGGCAGGTAGTTGTCAAGGCCGATTATCGAAATATTGTGCGCATATCGGCTGAATTCGTGTATCCTCTTCGGCGGTCCCGGTCCCACTTTGGGGAGAAAGAAATGACTGTCACTGCATCTCGACCTGCCGTTAGAAAACAGCCGCCATCCGATCCGCTGCGCGGCAATCCCCCCGCGGCATTGCCAAGGTTCCCGGTACAACTCGACACCTTCGGGGGAGATCCCAACTTTATGACCTCGCTCGCGCGGGGCCTCGAGGTGATCCAGGCCTTCTCGCAACAAAGGCGGCAACTAACCGTTTCTCAAATCAGTGAACAAATTGGATTATCCCGCGCCGCAGTGCGGCGGTGTCTCTACACGCTGGCAAAGCTGGGATTTGCCGGGTCCGATGACAGCCGCCACTTTTTTTTGCGCCCGCGGATCCTGGCCCTCGGTCATTCCTATATTTCCTCGATGCCTCTGGCCAGTGCTGCGCAGCCGGTGCTGGACCAGGTCAGCAAAATTTTGCACGAATCTTGTTCCATTGCGGCGCTGGACGGTTTCGAAATTACCTATATCGCGCGAGCCAATGTAACGCGCATCCTGGCGATTGATCTGGGCGTAGGCAGCCGGCTGCCGGCGTTCTGCACCTCCATGGGCCGCGTTTTGCTGGCACACTGGCCGCCGGAAGCACTCGACGAACATTTGGCCCACACCAAGTTCACGCGCTATACGGAGCGAACCATCGTGAGCGCGGAAAAACTACGGCAAGTCCTGCGGCTCGTGGAGCGCAACGGCTATTGCCTCGTGGATCAGGAACTGGAGCTTGGACTGCGCTCCATGGCCGTGCCCATACGGAATTCCACCGGGAAAGTCGTCGCGGCGCTCAATGTGGGGGCGCACGCGCAGCGCGTTTCCATTCAGGACATGCAGGGGCGATTTCTCCCTCACTTGCGCGAAGCAGCGCAAGAGCTTGGCCTGCTCTTGAAGTGATGGCTGCCGGGCGAGAGTCATCTTGCTTGGGGCCATCAAGCGGGCGATTCCAATACGAAAAATGAAGTGATTCATTTTCTTCGGGAAGGGCTTGAGGACCATGGATAGCTCGAAACGCTACGAGAACAGGTTGGTCGCCATTCTCTTTTTCTCTTGGGGAACGGTCTTCCTGGACCGCATGTCGCAGCTGTATCTGGCGCCTTACTTCGCTCCCGAATTCCATCTGGGCCACGAACAGATCGGGTTGCTGGCATCGATCGTGGGCGTTACCTGGGCCATATCGACACTCTTCTTTGGTGCATTGTCGGACCGCATTGGCAGGCGCCTCTTCGCCAGGGTTCCTATCGCGGACTCGCTGCCACCGCCAATCATTTCGCCCGCGAATCCCATATGGACGAGCTCGCGCACCTCGCGCAAATCGATCCGCTCGAGTTTCGTTTGAAAAATATTTCGGATCCCCGCCTTCGCGCCGTCTTTCAAGCTGCGGCAAAATCCTTCGGCTGGCCTGGAAAGAAATCCCATCCGGGCCAGGGTTTCGGCCTTGGCGGCGGCATTGAGAAGCACGGGTATGTCGCCACCTGCGCCGAAGTCGCCGTCGATCGCGCTTCCGGCGGCGTTCGCGTTGTTCGCGTCGTCGCGGCGTTCGAATGCGGCGCCATCGTCAATCCCGACGGCCTCCGCAATCAGATTATCGGCGCCAATATCATGGGCCTCGGTGGCGCTCTCTTCGAAGCCATCGAATTCTCGAGCGGCAAGATCATCAATCCGCGTTTTTCCACCTATCGCGTCCCGCGCTTTCGCGACATTCCCGAAATCGAAGCCGTGCTCATCGACCGCAAAGACATTCCCTCCGCCGGAGCGGGCGAAACTCCCATCGTCGGCCTCGCCCCCGCCATTGCCAACGCCATCTTCGACGCCACCTCCATCCGTCTCCGCAGCCTCCCACTCGTCCCCTCCGGCCTCAAAGCGTAGGCGAACTCGATCCGCCGATTTTCCCCGTGGGTGACGACTCCCAATATGTAGTCCAAAAGCCAGACGGCAAACGGGTAATGGGGACGTTGAACGTACCATCTCCAAGATCAAAGAGTCATCCCGTAATCGTGCCCAAAGCAGTTCTGTGCTCACAATTGCCGGACGGGATCGGTTGGCTCAAGGTCACCATGTTTCCTGGGGCCGTCGGGATTGACCTTGCCAAAATGTTCGACACGGCAATCGCTCACTTGCGCGATTCAACCCGGCTAATTGTGGACCTTCGTGGAAACACCGGAGGCGGCATTGGTGGTTTGCGTCTGATGAGTTATTTGACTCCGGGAAAAACGGAGGTCGGATATAGCCTCACGCGCGCGCGAAAAGAGAAGGGATATGCGAGAGAACAGTTGCCACGGTTTGGCCGAATACCCTCGCGCAAATCCACTCTTCTATGGTTGGCATTGCGGTACGGCTTCATTGACAAGTCGATTCTCGTAGTCACGGAGGGACTCGGTCCTCAGAGATTTCACGGTCGCGTGGTCATTCTAGTGAATCAGCACACCGCCAGCGCAGGCGAAATGGTAGCCGCCTTTGCAGAAGAGAACGGACTCGCCACTATTGTCGGGACAAAGACACCTGGTCGTTTGTTAAGTGGGACTACGTTCAAAGCGGGCTCAGGTTACATCCTCGGCTTGCCCG
>JAYVMO010000093.1:0-2311 GCA_043758915.1 Acidobacteriota bacterium
TATTTCATAACCTCGGTCACGGTACCGGCGCCCACGGTATGGCCGCCCTCGCGGATGGCGAACCGCAATCCCTTCTCCATGGCGATGGGCGTGATCAACTCGATGTCCAGCGCCACGTTATCCCCCGGCATCACCATTTCCGTTCCCGCCGGCAATTCCGCCACCCCCGTCACGTCCGTCGTGCGGAAGTAGAACTGCGGCCGGTAGCCCTTAAAGAACGGCGTGTGCCGCCCGCCTTCTTCCTTGGTCAGAATATACGTCTCCGCCTTGAACTTGGTGTGCGGCGTTATCGACCCCGGCTTGGCCAGCACCATCCCCCGTTCCACATCGTCTTTTTCTGTGCCCCGCAGCAGCACCCCAACGTTGTCCCCCGCCTGCCCTTCGTCCAGCAGTTTCTTGAACATCTCCACGCCCGTTACCACCCGCTTGAATGGCTCCGGGCGCAATCCTACAATTTCAATCTCTTCCTGGATCTTCACCTTCCCACGCTCGATCCTTCCCGTCACCACCGTGCCCCGCCCCGAAATCGAGAAAATATCTTCCACCGGCATCAGGAACGGTTTGTCAATCTCGCGCTGCGGCATGGGAATGTAAGTGTCCACCGCCTCCATCAATTCATGGATCGACTTCTCCCACTTCGCGTCCCCTTCCAGAGCTTTCAGCGCGCTGCCGCGCACGATGGGAATCTTATCCCCGGGAAAATTGTATTTGTTCAACAGGTCGCGCACTTCCACTTCTACCAACTCCAGCAGTTCCTGGTCTTCCACCGCATCGCACTTGTTCATGTACACCACGATGAAAGGCACATTCACCTGGCGCGCCAGCAGCACGTGCTCGCGCGTTTGCGGCATGGGACCGTCGGTCGCCGCCACTACCAGAATCGCGCCGTCCATCTGCGCCGCCCCGGTAATCATGTTCTTGATGTAGTCGGCGTGCCCCGGGCAGTCCACGTGCGCGTAATGCCGGTTCTTCGTCTCATACTCCACGTGCGCGATGGCAATCGTGATCCCGCGCGCCTTCTCTTCCGGCGCGTTGTCAATGGAATCAAACGCCCGGAACTTCACCTTCGGATTGTCCTTCGCCAGCACCTTGGTGATCGCCGCCGTCAAGGTCGTCTTCCCGTGATCGATGTGCCCGATCGTCCCGATATTCATGTGCGGCTTCGATCGATCAAATTTTTCTTTGGCCATGAAACGTCTGCCTCACTATTAGGATTCGAACCTCAAGTTACCTTCACGCAACAAACTTATTTCTCCACCGGCTTACCGTGCACGCGCGCCAGCACTTCTTCCGTGATTGACGCCGGCGCCTGTTCATAGCGCAGGAAGTGCATGGTGTACGACGCGCGCCCCTGAGTGCGCGAGCGCAGGTCGGTGGCATAACCAAACATTTCCGCCAACGGAACTGTAGACCGAATAATTTGCGTGGAGCCGCGTTTTTCCATCTCTTCAATCTGGCCGCGACGGGACTTCAGGTCGCCGGTCACGGGACCCATATGATCTTCGGGCACCACCACTTCCACCTTCATCACCGGTTCGAGCAGCACCAGCTTGGCGCGCCGCACCGCTTCCTTGAAGCCGATGGAGCCGGCAATTTTGAAAGCCATTTCGGAAGAGTCCACATCGTGCGCTTTTCCGTCATCCAGGGTCACGCGGATGCCCGTCATTTCAAATCCGGCCAGGACGCCGGTTTGCATGGCCTCGCGCACACCCTCATAAACCGGGTTGATAAATTCCCGCGGCACGACGCCACTCACAATTTCATCAACAAACAAGAGGTTCAGGTCAGCATCGAAATGGTGGGTATTTTTCTTCTTGGTCAGCTCGGCAATTTCTTCGAGATTGGGCCGAGGCAAAGGCTCGACGCGCAGATGAACTACACCGAATTGGCCGTGTCCGCCCGATTGCTTGATGTGTCGGCCTTCCGCATCGGCGGAGCCCCGAATCGTCTCGCGGTAGGCCACCTGGGGCCGGCCTACATTGGCGCCCACATTAAATTCGCGCATCATGCGGTCCACAAGAATCTCAAGGTGAAGCTCGCCCATTCCGGCAATAATCGTCTGGCCCGTGTCAGGGTCGGTATGGACTTTAAACGTCGGGTCTTCCTGGGTCAGCTTGGATAAAGCAACGCCCAACTTATCCTGGTCCGCTTTGGTTTTAGGCTCAATGGCCACGGCAATCACCGGCGCGGGGAAATCCATCATTTCAAGCACCACCGGCTTGTCCTCATCGCAGATGGTATCGCCCGTTGACACGCTTTTCAGGCCAACGGCGGCGGCAATATCACCGGCAAAAACTTCCGTAATTTCCTC
>JAYVMO010000094.1:0-3543 GCA_043758915.1 Acidobacteriota bacterium
TCGCTTCCCTGGCGCTTCTCGCCTGCTACCTGCCGCTGCGCCTCCTTTCTTCCTTTCTCTGCGATCTCCGCGGGCTTTTGCCGTTCTCTGTTAGCGAGGCGTTCACAAGAAGTGTGTCCAAATCTTCTTCCGCTCCCTGACACACTCCTCCACGGGAAAGCGTCAATCCCACAACGCACATAGTTCCGGCATCATTCACCAGGCGTGGTTTCCTCGATACAGGTCAGGACTTTCAGTGAAAAAAACCACAGGGGCGGACCGCGACTCTGGCCGCCTTGCTGCTTGAACCCACCCACAAAAAATGCTCTAATTTCGCTGTACTGTTTCGCCGGATTCCATCATCGAACTGCTCGCCAGCTCTCTGGTCAGGTAGTTCCACCGGGCGACCCAGACATCACCATCTCATCGGAGGTCTTTCGATCATGCAACCACTACAGCCGGAGCAAGCCACATTTCTCCTGCAGTCCATCGCTCTTCCCGCTCTCAAGCGCGAACACGGCACCACCAAGCAGATCATCGAAGCCATCCCCCTCGACAAAGGGGACTACCGCCCCGATCCCATTTCCAAGACTGCCCTGGAGCTCGCCTGGCACATCGCGGCCGCCGAGCAGCGCTTCCTCTATGGCGTCGCCGATGGCGCATTCGACTTCACGGCCACCAACCGCCCCGACTCCGTGCGCAACTCCGCGGACATTTCCGCGTGGTATGCCAAATCGTTTGAAGCCGGCTTCCAGCGCCTCACGCAACTCTCGGGCGAGCAACTCGTCAAAATCGTCGATTTTCGCGGCATGTTTCAGTTGCCCGCCGTCTACTATCTGGACTTTTCCGTGAAGCACTCCATCCACCACCGTGGCCAGCTCTCCGTGTACATCCGCCCCATGGGCGGCACTGTGCCCGCTATCTACGGCGAAAGCTATGCCTCCGCGGAAGCCCGCAAATCCGCGCAAGCCTAGGCGAGTCCAACCGGAGTTGCCTGGCAGGATCCCCGCAGCTTACATTCGCATTTGCAGCTCTGCGGGGCGACGTCCTTTCATTCCAAGGAGCGGGAAGCTCCCCGGAACCCGCAAATACAAGGACTACCGATCGATTCCCGACATCGTTGGGAACTTTCACTTTTCAATCAGCTCAAACACCGGATAGTAGCCCGCGATTGCCTGGAATGCTTCCGGGCTTGAGCCAGCCGGAATAGGAAAGTAACGCTGCACTGCCTTCACGAATTGCTCGAGATATAGTTTCAACAGTGCTGGCTTCTCACTGTCGGGGATGGACCGCAGCCGGAAGCTGTTGCGAACTCTTCCCTTCCGGAGCGAGATTTCCCCCGCTGCTTCCGCATTGCGCACCCATTGCGTGCGTCCACGCGGCGCAACCAGGAATCGTTCGTCCCCGTCTTCCAGTAAATTGACGGGTGTCGAGTAAATGCGCCCTGTCTTCCGGCCTCGCACTTGCAGCAGGTAATTGTATTGCGGGCCAATCCCGAGCCCAACGATAAATCCGAATACTCGGTTGAACACTCTCTCTGCCGAATTCGGCTCGCGAAACGCAGCCATCTTTACGTCGGTGCTCATAATCGCTCCCCTTGGGATCCCGTTGTTCTCCTGCCGCTCGTTTTTGCAGGCTCTCCTTCTCTGCAACGGCTACACCGCGTCAGAACAGTATGGCTGACGGCCTAGAGCAAACTCAACTGCTGGCTCTCCAGCGCCAGCAGCTTCTTCTTATTCGCCAAGCCGCCGCCAAATCCCGTCAAGCTCCCGTTACTCCCAATCACGCGATGGCACGGCACGATGATTGGAATCGGATTCGACCCATTCGCCAGTCCCACGGCGCGCATCGCTTTCGGATTGCCAATCCGCTGCGCCAGTTTGCCGTACGAAATGGTCGCGCCATACGGAATCGTGCGCAGAGTCCGCCACACTTGGAGCTGAAACTCCGTCCCCTCCATCACCAGTGGCACGTCAAACTCTTTCAACTCCCCGCCGAAGTACGCCCGCAGTTGCCGGATCACAGGGGTAAACGGCTCCCCGTTCTCCTTCCACCCAGCCTTCGGAAACCGCTCGCTCTTCCCGCCCCCCACGCTGACCATGCCGAAGCTCACGCGCAGAAGTCCGCGCTCATCCCCCGCGAGCAACAGCGGCCCCACCGGACTCTTAATCGTTGTGTAAAAAACCATGCTCATCCCGCTAACCACCCCATTTTACCTCACCCCAGCACAGCGCCGGCATATGACAGCGGAGATCACGTCCATCCGAACGATGCCGGTTATCGCAAAATGGCCGAATCGATCGACTTGAAGTTGTTCGCATACGACACCGGCAAATGAGCAGCGCGCCTTCTCCCTTATAGTGCGTGCCGGGTGTCCCACGTCAAACAGTGCTAAAATAAGTGCGGAGTCCGAGACCATGCAAATCTTCCTAAGCTATGCGCAGTCCGACGAACCCTTTGCAAAGGCGCTTTCGTCAGAGCTAAGTCGGCGGGGGCTCTCTGTTTGGAGCCCGTGGGCCGAACTTTTGCCCGGCGAAAACCCCTGGCTCCGCATTGGAGAGGCTCTCAAGAAGTCCAAAGCCATGGTGGTTCTCGTGTCGCCGGATTCCGTACACTCCGACCACGTCCGCCGCGAGATTGAGTATGCGCTTGGCAACGCGAAATACGAGGGTCGGCTGTTTCCTGTACAAGTTCGACCTACAGACGATGTCCCCTGGATACTTCGGAAATTCAAGATTGTTGACGGCAAACACAGCGCCGCCAGAGTCAGCGAATCCATCGCCAACGCCCTGAGCCAGCTAGCGTGAGACGCGCGATATGCCTCCGCGGCTAGGTCTGCGACGAGAAGTCTTTCTCTCCCATTCGAGCAAAGATCGCAAGTTCGTTTTGCGCCTTGCGCGCATGCTCAAGCGGCACAAAGTCCGCTATTGGTATAGCGCTACTCACATAGCGGGAGCGAAACAATGGCATGACGAAATTGGCCGCGCGCTTGCCCGCTGTGACTGGTTCCTCGTCGTGCTGACACCCGATTCGGTTAGTTCTCCGTGGGTCAAGCGAGAATTGCTATTCGCGCTCAATGATGCTCGCTACCACGAAAGAATCATCCCTCTGCTGCGCAAGCCTTGCAAACACCCCCGCTTGTCATGGACGCTCGCGGAATTTCAATTCGTGGATTTCAGCGGAGACTTCGATGGTGGATGCCGCCGCCTGATGCAAGTGTGGGGAATGACGTACAAACCCAAAATCAAACACTCCGGGAAAAAGGGCGGGTAGCCCAGGCATGAGCCCACAGAGGATCCTGGGCGGCCCATACGCCGCGTTTGCGTGGGGGGCTTTTGACTTTTCCTCACTCCCAATCCCGAACTCATCCCCTATCCCCCACCAAATACGGGGTTTGTATCCGTGCTCTTGGCCGGGTGGTCGGCCCCCGATCCCCCAAACTCTTGCGCAATCTTCTAAAAACCCAGGTCTGTTGTAGCAACGTGATTCTGTCACCCTAACGGCAACGTGAAAATGTCACCCCCCTGGGGGTATGGTGTGTTCGAGGCGGGTATCGCCGTAGTA
>JAYVMO010000095.1:0-4056 GCA_043758915.1 Acidobacteriota bacterium
AAAGCTTCCGCCAGCACCGGGATATCCTCCTTATGCGCGCGCAGCGGCGGCAACTCCAACGTCACCACGCGCAGCCGGTAGTACAAATCCTCGCGAAATTTCCCCTCGCGAATCTCCGCAGCCAGATTCCGGTGCGTGGCGCTGATCACCCGCACATCCACTGGAATCGACTGCGTCCCGCCAAGCCGCTCAATCGTGCGGTTTTCCAGCACCCGCAGCACCTTGGCCTGCGTCACCGGATTCATGTCCCCAATCTCGTCCAAAAAAATCGTCCCGCCGGACGCCAGCTCGAATTTCCCCTTCTTCTGCTGCGCTGCTCCGGTGAACGCTCCGCGTTCGTACCCGAACAATTCCGACTCGATCAGTGTCTCCGGGAGTGCCGCGCAATTCACCGCCACATAGGCCTTCCCAGCGCGCGGCGAGCGCGAATGAATCTCCTGGGCCAGCAAGTCCTTCCCCGTTCCGCTCTCGCCCAAAATCAGCACCGTCGAATCCGTCGGCGCCACGCGGTCCGCCATTTCGAAGGCCTTGCGC
Source organism: Acidobacteriota bacterium (assembly GCA_043758915.1). Lineage (GTDB taxonomy): Bacteria > Acidobacteriota > Terriglobia > Acidiferrales > UBA7541 > Acidiferrum. The sequence goes on from JAYVMO010000095.1 coordinate 535, forward strand.
ATTTCCGCCGAGCGGCCAATCATCTGCCCGAATTGTCCTTCCGTCGCCAGCCGCCGCTTCAGTGAATCGTTTTCTTTTTCCAGCGCCGCCAGCTTCAGTAGGTTCGCCACCCGCTGCCGCAATTCCTCAAGCTCAAAACCTTTCACCAAATAATCCGCCGCTCCGAGCCGCAACGCTTCCACCGCCGTCTTCGCCGTATCCAGCGCCGAAACCATCAGCACCGGAATCTCGCTTCCCTGTTCCCGCAGCCATCGCAAAAAGGAAAGTCCATCCTCGTGCGCCATCACCACATCCAGCAGCACCAGGTCCGGCTGTTCCCGCGGCAAAGCCTCCCGAGCCGCCTGCGCCGAATCCGCCTCGGCAATCCGGTATTTCGCCTCCAGCGCCCGCCGTATTCCGTAGCGCGCCGCCGGCTCATCATCCACAATCAAAATTGTCTTCATGGTTTTTCCTTACTTCCTCTCGCCCCGGGCGAAGCGCGGGGTACTTCCTTACTTCTTTACTTCTTCCCCCGGCAACGTCACGCGGAATCGCGTTCCCTGCCCATCCGCAAGCGGGCTTCTCCATTCCAGACGCCCGCTAAATTCCGCCACACGCCTCGCCACAATCGCCAGTCCCAATCCTGTGCCCTGGGCCTTCGTGGTAAAAAATGGCTGCAGAATCTTCTCTCGCACCGCGGCAGGAATCCCCGGTCCGTCGTCTTCAACCGTGAAGCTACAGAGGCCATTCTCCGTGGCCGCTTTCACCACCACGTGACCGCCGCGCGAAGTGGCCTCCAGCGCATTCACCAGCAGGTTCGAGACGATGTCGTTCACCGCTTCCGCGCTTGCCGCCACATTGGCGTTGCCGTCTTCCGTGTTCACCTCTAGCGCAATTCCCCGCCGCTCCGCTTCGTGCCGCAGCACCCCGGCCACTTCCTCCACTACTGCGCGCGCGTCGCAACTGCCCGCAACACTTCCTCCGCGCACTGCGGGCCGGCTGAATTGCAGCAATTGGTTCAGCTTCGCCGACAGACGTCCAATCTCATCCAGCACGATTCGCGTTTCTCCGCGGACCGTCTCCGGCAGCTCTGGATTCTCCAACTGCACCTGCAGAATCGTCTTGATCGATCCCAAGGGGTTTTTCAAATTGTGCGAAATGCTCGCGGCCATCTGCCCCAATAGTGCCAGCCGCTCGCGCTCCGCGAGTTCCCGCTCGAGTAGCAGCTTCTCATTTATAAGGCGGCACAAATCCAAAGACCCGGGCAACTGTTCGCACAAGAACTCCAGCGCGGCACATGTATCGCCCGAAAGTGCGGCGCCGTGGGGCTCGGCCCGCAGCAGGCCAAGGAGCTTATCTCCCCGCAGGATCGGAAAATACGGCGGCTTCCATGCCGGTCCAGCGGTTGACGGCGGATTGGCTGCCCCGGTTTCCGCGCCGGCAATAGCCTTGTCACCGAGAGTCAAAGTTACTTTAGAAAGTTCGAAGGTCGTCTTGATGTTATCTTTCGTGAACGTCAGCAATCGAGCGAGGTCGCCGTGTTTCGCTTCCTCCTGAATCTCCTGGGCGACCCGCTTCACCAGTTCCATCTCGCGTTTAGCCGTCTCGCGCAGTGTCTGCCCCAAAACGCGCTGCAACGGCTCGATAAAAACCACCAGCACAAAAAGCAACACCGCGGCAGAAGCCTCCGGCGGAAGAACCGGCTCGAGCCATATTCCGACGCGCCGGACCAGGCTCAAATAAAGCAGCGCGAGAAACGTCGCGGAAACGGCATAGAGCAGGTTCTTTTGCCTGCCAAATTGCAGAAAGTTGTACCGCTGCACGAAGTAGACCAGCAGTGTGAGCGGCAGAATGGGCAGCAACGCGAGCGCCGTACCGATCCCCACCTGCATCCCCGGAGCCATGCGCAAGACGTGCACGGCGTACACGGCTAAAGCACTTACAACCAGCACGATGCTGAGGGAGGCATGAAAGCGGCGTTCCGGCTTCTCCGGAGAGCTTTGCGCCAATCTGCGCTGCCAGTCCGCGGCACGCAAAAGGCACAAGAAAAACCACACCGCGAAGAAGATCTTGAATGACCTTATGGGTAGTACGAAGTCGAATTCACCGGGAACCAAAAACGTTTGCGCGCTTCGCAACGCGAAAAACGGAACCGGCGCATAGGCCAGCAGTAATTCAACCCACTTCCATGACCGCTTTTTGACTAGCCCGCGGGTGTCTGCGAACTCCACGTGCAAATGGACCAGGAGGGGAGGGAGAAGGATCAGCCCCGCGCTAACCACCGCGATAGAAAACAGATGCAAAGCCGCAGGCGGGGTGGCGTAATAAATCTGCGCATTCAGCGCCAGTAGCGACCCGCCGTAGAAAAAAAACAGCGCCAAGCAAAGAAAGAAAAAGACGCGCTCGAAATTACGCTGACGGCGATAGCCCAGGATCACCACCATCCAGAAGAGCTGCAGCAGCGTCCCGGCGGTGTAACCGATCAGCCGAATGTAGACGAGTGATCCCATGAGCCTTCCGAGTGTGGGATTCTACGCCGGAGGGTAGAGCACTACAATCTCCAAGTGTCACATTTTTCTTGCACTCCTTAAATATATGAAAATAATAGCTTTAATAGAAATCATAGTCCAAGCGAAAGCCCCTGCATCTGTCAGCGAAACCCTTGACATGGCAGCTTTTTCTGTTATATTAGCAGTCGGGTGTGAGGAGTGCTAATTTCTCTTTTATCCTCCCAACCCTCATTTCAACCGCAAGATCACCTATGGAGGTTGTTCAAGATGGCAGTGCAACTGACCCCGCTCCACGACCGTGTTGTTGTGAAGCGCATTGAAGAAAAAGAAAGCGCCAAGGGCGGCATCATCATTCCGGATTCCGCCAAGGAAAAGCAGCAGGAAGGCGAAGTCATCGCCGTGGGCCCCGGCAAGCGCGAAAAGGGTGAACTTCATGCCCTCGACGTGAAAGTCGGCGACCGCGTCCTCTTCGGCAAGTACAGTGGCACGGAAATCAAGATTGACGACGAAGATCTGCTCATCCTCCGCGAAGAAGAAATCCTCGCCAAGCTGAGCGGCGCCGCCAAAGCAGCGAAAAGATAGTTTTGTTTTTAGGTGTGCAGGCCGGGTTTTCGTCCGGCTGTAGTGGCCGGTCCTTAGACCGGCGGGTTTCTCTGGAATTTCGCGGTTCTCACGAAGATTATCAGGAGGAATGACCAGTATGGCGAAGCAAATTGTTACAGGTGAAGCGTCCCGCCAAGCGATTTTGCGCGGCGTGAACGCTCTAGCCGACGCAGTGAAAATCACCCTCGGCCCCAAGGGCCGCAACGCGGTGATCGAAAAGAAGTTCGGCGCGCCGATCATCACCAAGGACGGCGTGACGGTAGCGAAGGAAATCGAGCTGCAGGATCCGCTCGAGAACATGGGCGCGCAGATGGTACGCGAGGTTGCATCGAAGACCTCTGACGTGGCCGGCGACGGCACCACCACCGCCACCGTCCTCGCCCAGGCCATCGTCCGCGAGGGAATGCGCATGGTCGCCGCGGGCGCCAAC
>JAYVMO010000096.1:0-14813 GCA_043758915.1 Acidobacteriota bacterium
CCGTTGATGGTGCCGTAGATGCCGCCGTTGGTGACCACTTTGTCGCCGGACTTCAGCGCCGCGAGCATCCCTTGCACCTTCTTGCGCTGGCGCTGCTGCGGCAGAATAAGCATTACATAAAAGATGCCCATGACCACAACCATCATCACCAGTGGATTGCCGAGCAGGCCGGCCACACCCGAAACTTGCAATAAAATCGCCGCGATCATCGTGTTTTCCGAACCGATCCTTTCACCAACTGTACTCTACCGCCCTAGCCGATGGCGTCCGCTCAAAGAATAGAACCACAGCGGAGCGGGCGCGTTGCCCGCTTTCCAACTCCACCAGGTTCTCTCTTTTGGCGCCCCGCGGACGGCCCGCGCATCTAGCGGGTTCAGCCCTCAACCCGGACCGGCAGCGTAACGCGCATGCATGTCGGACGAGAAATTCGCCAGGTTCCCAAACTCAATAGCCTCGCGGATTTGCCGCATTATGTCAAGGTAAAAGTGGACATTATGGTGGGAGGCGAGGATGGCGGCGGTAAGTTCCCCGGCGGCGAAGAGATGCCGAAGATAGGCGCGCGTGTAGCGGCGGCAGACACTGCAGGAGCAGCGCGGATCGATGGGCCGCTGGTCCCGGGCATAACGCGCGTTCTTGATCAGCACGCGGCCTTCGCTGGTGTACAGGCAAGCGTGGCGCGCCGCGCGCGTTGGCAGCACGCAATCCATCATGTCGATGCCTAGCGCAACGTAATCGGCCAACTGCTCGGGCCGCCCAACACCCATCAGGTACCTCGGCCGGTCTTTGGGCAGTAGCGCGGTGACTTCCGCGGCCATTTCGCAGGTGATTTCATGCGGCTCGCCAACGGCAAGGCCGCCGACCGCGTAGCCGGGAAAATCCAATTCCAATAGTTGCCGGGCGCTCTCGCGGCGCAAGTCCGCGAAGGTCGCTCCTTGCACGATGCCGAATTGCCATTGCGCCAGTTCATCCCGGCACGAGCCGGGACTCGCGTCCTTCCCCGGACGCTCGCGGTTGCGGCTGGCTTGTTCGAGAAAATAGTTGCGTGCACGCGCAGCCCATGCGGTGGTGCGTTTCAGCGCGGCTTGGGCTTTGTCGCGCGGCGCGGGCGTCTCGATGCACTCATCGAGGACCATGGCGATGTCCGCGCCCAGCGCGAGCTGAATTTCCGCGGCTATTTCCGGGGTGAGCAGATGCTCCGAGCCGTCGAGGTGCGAGCGGAAGCGCACGCCTTCCTCGGTCATTTTTCTCAGCGCGGAAAGGCTGAAAACCTGATAGCCGCCGGAATCCGTGAGGAGCGCGCGCGGCCAGGACATAAACCGATGCAAGCCGCCGAGTTCGCGCACCAGTTCATGCCCGGGACGCAAATATAAGTGATAGGTGTTCGCCAGGATGATTCCAGCGCCGAGCTCTTCGAGGGCTTCCTGGGTCAGGCCCTTGACGGTCGCCTGCGTGCCCACGGGCATGAACACCGGCGTCTCGATCACGCCGTGCGGAGTCGTCAACCGCCCGCGCCGGGCCCCCGCCGCATCGCTTTTTGTTACCTCAAACGAAAAGTTCACCCTGGCACTTTAACAGCAGGAGCGCCTACAAGGCCGCCCAGGCCACTTTGCCCAGCACCCAGATACCCCAGATGCCGAACACGGTGAGCAACGCCGGGCCTGCTTTGATTTTCTTGGGCTTTGCGGCTGCAAAACCAATGGCCACGAGCGCAAGGCTCCACATCCAGAAGATTTCCAGCGACTGTCCCAGCACGTCCAACCAGTGAGGTGAGCCATCGGGAAGAAACGCCGCCACGTTGCTCGCCAGGAAATGCTCGGGATCAACATCCCCGCGTGCCTTGATCAGCAAAATGACGATGGCCAGAACGCTGGCGATGATGGACGGAACAAACGCGTGAGAAGTAATCCCAAAGGCGGTCCCGAAATCCAGGTCTGCGCCATTAAACAAGTTGAACGCGCCCCAGTAAACAAGCGCGGCGAGGAGCACCACGAGAGCAGCTCCCACGACTCCGAACGCGAAGGAAATCTTCGGTGCGTATTTCACCTGGCTGTCCAGAATCCGGTCTTTCTGGTCCTGCGACATCTGGTCAAAGCGCGAGCTATTGCTCATTTGCCGCTCGAAAAAGCTGCGCCAATCCGTCTTCTGGCCCAGGAGGGCGCCAACGAAGAGGCTCATGGCGCAAAGCAAGAAGAAGGGTGCTGCCCAACTGGGACGCCGGGCGATGTCCGTAAAAGTTGGCTTCGGGCTGAAAATCGCTCCCGTAAGCCGGCCAATTAAACCGATTGGTGCTTCCTGTTCTGGAACAGGCACAGGGGTCGTAGCCATCGAGGATTCCTCCACCACAAGGTTGCGTAGTTCTGCCTTCTAGACAGCACTACGCGGGCGCAAAAGGGAATATTTCAGTGCGGGCATTCTATGGCCCTCTCCCAGAATTATCTAGCACAAAAAATGAGCAAGGAGCACTTGGAGTGCGGCGGCTTGCCGCCGCCGCGTCCGCGGCAAGAATTCGTCGATAACCACCGTGCAGGATTCGCCGCGGGAGATGCCTTCGAGCCAAGGCGGGAGCAAGCTCCCGCACTCCAAACTTCGCCGCAAAAGTCGGTGGATGTTTCCGATATGGAGTTGCACGACGCTAGACGAGCAGTCTGCAAATGCGGCGGGAAGAGTCTGCGAAGGCTATGCGCGCGGCAATTCCGGAACGGCGGCCAGCAACTCGCGGGTGTAGTCCTGTTTTGGCTGGTGCAGCACTTCTTCGGCGCGGCCCATCTCGACAAACTGCCCGGCGCGCATGACCGCGATGCGCGTGGCGATCTGCGCCACGACCGGCAAACTGTGCGAGATGAGGATGTAGGTAAGCCCGAACTCCTGCTGCAATTCCTGCAGCAGAAGCAATACCTGCGCACCCACGGAGACATCCAGCGCCGACACCGGCTCATCCGCCACCACCAGCTTGGGCCGCAGGATCAGCGCGCGCGCAATCCCGATCCTTTGCCGCTGGCCACCGGAAAATTCGTGCGGGTAGCGGCCGAGAGTGTCCGGATCGAGCCCCACGCGTTCGAGCATGGCCACCGCGCGCGCGCGCCGTTCGTTCTGCGATAACTGCGGCTCGTGAATCGCCAGTGGCTCGGCAACGATGTCGCCCGCGCGCATGCGCGGATTGAGCGACGAGAAAGGATCCTGAAAAATCATCTGCATGTGCTTGCGGGCAGCGCGCAGTTCGCTGCCGTCCAGCTCCAGGAGATTCCGCCCTTGGAGGAGAATCTCGCCCGCGTCCGGCTCGATCAGCCGTAGCAGCATCCGCGCCAGGGTAGTTTTGCCACAACCGCTTTCGCCGACGATGGCAAATGTCTCGCCTTCTCTTACCGCAAGGCTCACCCCATCCACTGCCGTGAATCGCTGCCCATCGCTATCCGCCGAAAACACACCGGCACCGCGGCGGTAGCTTTTCCGCAGCGCTCGCGCTTCAAGAATTAGGTTGCCGATAGCCGTCATCTCTTGTGTTCGCGCATCAGCTTGTAAATAATTCTTGCATGTCTTTGGCCGCAGCGCTTCATTACTTGCCGTGTCCTCTCCGCCCGGTTAGTCATTTTCGCGGAATCATCGTCCAATCTCGTCGAAATGCCCGGTTACGTGATCGAGCAGTTCGACCGCCTTAGTTTCAAAACTCTTTCGCACTCTTGGGTAAAACACGCGGAGTAGGGTTGGCCTCTAAAACCCGCATCCCCGGCGCAATTCAGACTAGAGGAGAACACAGCGCGCCGCATGCAGGGAAGAAACGGCGCGCAACTCCGGGACGGCGCGCGCGCATTCCGCCCGGCGCAGTGAGCAGCGCGGCTCGAAGGCGCATCCCGGCGGCAAACTCGTTAACTGCGGCACACTACCGGGAATCGGCACAAGGCTCCCGCGCTCAAGCGTCGGCGAGGCCGCGAGCAGCCCCTGCGTATACGGATGCCGTGGCGCAACGAGCACTTCCCGCGCGGGGCCCTCTTCCACGATGCGCCCCGCGTACATCACCGCGACACGCTCGGCCACTTGCGCCACCACTCCCAGATCGTGGGTGATAAACAGCAGCCCCAGTTTTAGTTCGCGCCTCAAGCGGTCCAGCAAGCCGAGAATCTGCTTCTGCACCGTGACATCCAGCGCCGTCGTCGGTTCATCCGCGATCAGAAGGCGCGGCCCCGCCGCCAGCGCCATGGCGATCATCGCGCGCTGCCGCAAGCCTCCGGAGAGCTGATGCGGAAATTGCTCCGCGCGCGCTTCTGGCTCCGGCACGGACGCGCGCCGCAGCGCCTCGACCGCCCGCCGCCGCACTTCGCGGCGCGCGATTCCCGCTTCGTGAGCGCCAATGGCTTCCTCGATCTGCGCGCCAATGCGCATCACCGGATTCAGCGAAGTCATCGGCTCCTGAAACACCATGGCAATCTCGCCGCCGCGCACCACGCGCCAATCCCCTTCACCCAGCGTGGCAAGATTTTTCCCCGCGAATTGCGATTCCTCCCCGGCAGTAGGGGCGGGGCTTGCCTGCCCCGATCCGGTCGGAGCCCCGCCCGCGTGTGTCGCCGTATCGACCTGCAACCACGCCGCCCCGCTGACCCGCGCTCCCGGTGGCAACAATCCCATCAGCGCCAGCGCCAGCATGGTCTTCCCGCTGCCCGATTCGCCCACCAGTCCCAGCGATTCGCCCGGCGCAATGTGCAACGACACGTCGTTCACCGGGCGCACCCAGCCCGCCGCCGTCGGCAACTCCACCGTCAGGCCGCGCACCTCCAGCAAATTCGCCATGCGGCCATCATAGTCAGGAAACTCGAAATCCGAAACCCGAAACTCGAAGGGATTTCCAGCGAGGAAAAAACGGCCGCTTACCGCGCGGCAAGTGAAATGACGAACTCGAGTCCTGTGTGTGTAGCGGAAAATCCCACGACCTTTCATATAGCAGAGAATCGCCGATCGAATGGAACCGCTGCACGAACGGCGGATTCAACATTCGCCCGGAACATCGGCAGGAACACCCTCTCCGCTCTCGCTTCGTGCGAAGCCTGGGCAGCCGTTAGAATGGATAGTTTCTTCCTGGCCATGGCGACCGCGACGACACATCGAGTGGACTGGACGCTGATCTGGGCGCAGCGTGGCTTCCGCTATTTCTTCGTGGCCATGTTCGTGTCGCTCTTCGGCAGCGGCATGAATTTTGCCGGCGTGAGCTGGTACATCCTGGCGGCCACGCATTCGACCGTCAAAGTCAGCTTGCAGGTGATCGTCATTACCCTGCCCGGGCTTTTCGTGCCGTTTCTCGGCGGCGTGCTGATCGATCGCATCGATCGGCGTTACCTCGGCGTCCTGCTGGACCTCGTGCGCGGCTTCTTCGTGCTGGCAACGGCGTACATCGCCTGGCACGGGCATCTCCAGCTCTGGCATCTGTACGCCATGACGCTGATCACCGGCGTGGGCTCGGCGATGTACTGGTCCAACGTGAACGCTCTGGTGCAGGAAGTGATTCCGCCGAGCCAATTCGTGGGCGCGAATGCCGCCGTGCTGGTCGCCGTGCAGAGCGGAATGCTGATCGCCGGCTCCTTCGTCGGCTTCCTATACGACCGCGCCGGGATTGCCGGCATCCTGACCATCGACGGCGCAACGTATTTTGTCTCGGCCTATTGCCTGTACCGGGTGCGCCAGGGCTACATTTCTCCGCGCGCGAATCAAAAATATCCGCGCGAATTTTCCGAAGCGACGGAAGCCACTTCGCAAGCTCTCGAATCGGGAGAAAATCCCGAAATCGCGGAAGCAGGCCTTTCGCTGGCCGTCTACGCCGACCTCAAGGAAGGTTTTGCGTATCTAAAAAAGCAGCCGGAAGTGCGCGCGCTGGGAATAACGCACGCCATCATGATGGCCAGCGTGGTCAGCGCCAACGTGGTGCTGGTCGCGCTCGCCAACGATATTCTCCACGCGGGCGCACGCGGTCTTGGGTTTCTTGAAGCCGGTTGGGCCATCGGCGCGGTCACAGGAGGGCTGATTGCCAGCCAGCTTTCGCAATCCTTGCGACTTGTCCTGTACGTTGCGGCGATGGTTTGTCTCGCGGTGGGCCACATGGCCGTCCCGTTCGTCGCGTTTCTTGCCGGAGCGGTGGCCTTGCAGAGCATTTTTGGATTTTGCCGCGCGCTGGGCGGCGTCGTGGCGCAGTCTTCCATTATGTCCATCGTGCCGCGCCACTTCATGGGGCGAACGCAATCCGCGGTGGCCATCTTCACCACGGTGTTGCAGCTCTTCATGAGTCTGGCCCTCGGAGTGGTGGCGCAAAGCGCGGGGATCGTCGCGGGCTACGCCCTGCTCGCGCTGATGTACGTCGGCGCGGTGGTGTCCGCCTTACGCGCTCGCCAGATTTTGCGATAATCTACGTGGGCAACAAAGCTTACCGCGCGAGGACACCATGGAAATCCGCACGATTCAGCCGTTTCTGCATTATTTCGGGAATGTGCGCGAGCGCACCCTACGCGTGGCGCGCTGCGTCCCGCCGGATAAGATCGACTGGACGTATGCGGAAGGGAAATTCACGCTGGGTGATTTGCTGCGGCATCTCGCGGTGGCCGAGCGCTATGGGTGGGCGGAGACACTGCAAGGCAAACCGAGCCGCTACACGACGCACGGAAAAGAACTGGCGGACGGCTACGAAAATGTGATGGCGTTTCTCCAGCGGCTGCACGCCGAGTCGCTGGAAATTTTTGGGAAGCTCAGTGACGAAGATCTGCAGCGCAAATGCAAAACGCTAGACGGAGCGGAGATGACGCGCTGGAAATGGCTGCGGTTGATGGCCGAGCACGAAATCCATCACCGCGGGCAGATATATCTATATCTTGGGATGCTGGGCGTGCCCACCCCGCCACTCTATGGGCTGACCTCGGAAGAAGTACGCGCCCGCGGTTTATCTTCGTAGTCGTGCGGAATCTTCCGCCAATCGCGTTTCTTCAATTGCCAGCCGGTGTCGGCGGTGGTGTTGCAATCTGCACAGCCGATTTCTCTCCGAGCAGGTCGACGGCAACTTGATTGAGCTTGGCGCGCAATTGGTAGCGCTCGTTCGCTTTTGTAATGTAGCGCACGGCAATCTCGACGCCGCCGATCACCGGCTTCACGTTAATTGCGGGCGTGGCCGAGAGTGCGCTCATATCGCGCGAATGGGCAGCCTTCTTCCACTCTTGTTCAGCCTCGTGCGCGCTCTCTGAGGTGAATTCAAGCACTTTCTTCTGAAGGGCATCGATGATCGGGTAGGGATCTTTGCCGGAGGGCAGAACCACCTGCAGTTCATCCCACAGCCACTGTCCGGAGGTTGAGAAATTGAAGTAGTGGCCTTCGATGGCAAAGCTATTTGTAAACGTTACGCGCCGCCCCGTGGGATGTCCGGAGTCGGTCCAGTTGCCGGTCTCGAGCAGCACGGTGTGAAACATTCCCAGCTCGACGACTTCGCCGGTCACACCGTTGATTTCCACCCAGTCGCCGAGACGAATGCCGTCCTTGCCCATGAGCACGAACCAGCCGATGAAGGCGACGATGAAATCCTTGAGAGCAACGGTAAGGCCGGCGCCGGCAAGCCCGAGGAAAGTTCCGAGCTGACTTGGCGGCCCAAAAATCACCAGCAGAATGAAGAGCACCGCGAGAACTTGCACGGTCACGCGCGTCACCGTGCGCAGCGTCTCGACCTGGCGGCGGTCGAGCGAGGTCTTGCCCAGGAGGCGCTCAAGCCAAGTGTCAAAAAAGAGGCCGATCAAAGCGATGCCGAAAATGATCAGCAACCCCATCAGCATGCGGTGAAGGACCGAGCGCTGCCTCGCGGCGAGAACACCGCTCCACTTGCCGTAGACCTCGGCGAGTTGTTTCTGATAGTCAATTCGTTTATCGAATGCCACCAGGGCTTTCTGATCCGAAGAGCGCAGTTTTGTCGCCTTTACAAGCGCCGCGGATTCTTCGCGGCTGAGGCTGCGGTGTTTGCCGCCGGCGGTGGAGTTCGACGCCGCTTGCACATCTGGCTGCGTGATGGAAGCTTTCGCAGCCTGGATTTGCGATTCCAGCGCATCGTGCTGCGCCGCTAGAGACGCAGCAGCAGAAGCAGCAGCCTGCTTGGCGCGTCCAAGCTGCAACTGCTTCTGCTGCCGGGCAGACCATTGCTGGAACAGGTGAATCAGTCCGTGCTCTTCAACGGGAGTGACCACAACCACGTGCGCGGCGTCCGAGGAGTGCGAAGCCGCCTCGTGTTCTTCAACCATCGCTTGAATGCGGCCCTTCGGATCGCCACCCGCGCGAATTAGGTCCTGCTTGGCGTCATCTACTTCGTCCTGGTCCAGCTCCTGCTGCGCTTTGGCGACTTCTAACTGGTCGTCGAGAGCGTCTTTCCGGACCTCGCTGGCCTTGGCGTCCGCGGCCGTGAGTTGCGCGACCAGGACCTTGTCGGCTTCGAGAGCTTTCTCCGCTTTTTGCCGCCGCGCTTGGATTTCCTTTGCTTCGGCGCTCAGGACCGGCGGATGAGATTTGGCATCGCGCACCGCCGCCGCGAAAGCGAGGTCCATCTCGTGATCGGCAAGGCGCAGGGCTTCCTCGGCAAACAGTTTTTCCCGGGCGCTGGTGGGCATTTGCGCCAGCCGCTGCGCGGTGAGCAAAGGCGCCTGATCCACAATCGGCTGTGCCTGGAGAGAATTCCGGTCAGCGACGGTTATCTTCAGTACGGTGCGCGGCCGACTGCTGAGGAAGAGTCCGTAGATCGTCGCGCCCAGCAGCGCCACCAGCACGATCGCGACGGTTGTTTGTTTCGTTTTCATAAGCCTCAAAATGTCTGCTTTATTCTAATATGCACTTTGCCGGCGGAACAGGAATAGGTTTCTTCATTTCCTGATCGCCTGAAGCGCATGGAGTTCGGGAAAGGATCGATGGAAATTGTAGAACCCTGCGTCAATTGGCAAATGGCGAACACTCTTATTGACACCGCAGCACTGGACGGATAAGGATTGCACGTGAAGGTCCGAGACGTCATTAGAATGATTGAGAATGATGGTTGGGTGCTCGTCCGGACGAGCGGCAGCCACCGTCAATATCGCCACGCTGCTAAACTAGGCCTGGTGACAATTCCGGGGAAGCCGGGCGACGACTTGGCACCCGGGACCTTAAACAGTGTTTTGAAGCAGGCAGGGTTGAAATGATGAAGAAATATTTAATCGTAATTGAGGATACGGAAACCGGTTTTTCCGCGTATTCCCCAGATTTGCCTGGTTGTGTCTCTACCGGCGCAACACGGGAGGAAGTTGAGCGCAACATGCACGAAGCGATTGCCTTTCACCTTCACGGGCTGCGCGAAGAGGGCCAAGCCGTCCCTGAACCACATAGCTATTCGGCGTACGTGGAACTGTCCGCCTAGCGTCCACAACGATGGTGATTCCTGGTGCGCCCGGGGTATTGGTGAAGATATCTTCACCCAAGGCGAAACCGTCGACGATCTCTACAAAAATATTCGAGCAGCCGTCACTCTCCATTTCGAAGACAGGCTGCCGCCTTCCGACATTGACGTCCTGATCGTTTCAGAACTGAAACTCACGCATGTCCCGGCTGCCACAAGTTAGCGGCCGTGTAGTCATTCGTTTGCTGGTTTCACTCGGGCATGAAGTTATCCGTCAGCGCGGAAGCAATGTGCGCTTGCGCAAACGAAGCGATTTAGGCGAGCACAACCTCACCGTGCCCGACCATGATATCGTTGCAAAAGGAACGCTGACTGACATCCTCGCCCGCGTCAGTCTTTGGAACAACCTCCCAAAAGAAGAGTTGATCGAACGGCTGCGGTAGCGGCTTCGATAATTTGGAACCGAAAAAACAAAAACCTCCAAACTAAACGGAAGCGTTGCGCTGAATTGGTCCTTCCAAATTTCTAGAGGTAATCGCGCGAGGGGCCTTCGAGGAAGGCGCGCAGTTTGCGCGAGCGCGAGGGGTGACGCAGCTTGCGCAAGGCTTTCGCTTCGATCTGGCGGATGCGTTCGCGGGTGACCGCGAACGACTGGCCGACTTCCTCGAGCGTGTGCTCGCTGCCGTCGTCCAGGCCAAAGCGCATCTTGATGACTTTTTCTTCACGCGGAGTCAGCGTCTTCAGCACGGAAGAGGTTTGTTCCTTCAAGTTGAGATTGATAACCGCATCGGAAGGCGAAACCACGGCCTTGTCTTCGATGAAGTCCCCGAGATGCGAATCTTCTTCTTCGCCGATGGGCGTTTCGAGCGAAATCGGCTCCTGAGCGATCTTCAAAATCTTGCGCACCTTGGAAACCGGAATGTCCATGCGCTTGGCGATTTCTTCGGAAGTCGGCTCGCGGCCCAGTTCCTGAACGAGCTGGCGGCTGGTGCGCACCAGTTTGTTGATGGTTTCGATCATGTGCACGGGAATGCGGATGGTGCGTGCTTGATCCGCAATCGCGCGCGTGATGGCCTGGCGAATCCACCAGGTGGCATAGGTTGAAAACTTGTAGCCGCGGCGCCATTCGAACTTATCGACGGCCTTCATCAGGCCGATGTTGCCTTCCTGAATGAGATCGAGAAACTGGAGCCCGCGGTTGGTATATTTTTTTGCGATCGAAACGACCAGGCGAAGGTTAGCTTCGATCAATTCTTTCTTGGCCTGCTCGGCTTCCGCTTCGCCGCGGTGGATGAACGTCAGCGTGCGCTTCAACTCCGCCAGCCCGACTTCGCTGGCCTCTTCAATATCTTTCAGCTCGGTGCGGCGCGTGCGCAATTCCTTGCGCGCTTCCGAGGCCACTTCACCTTTGGACGCGTCCACGCGGCGCTCGAGCCGCCCGGCTTCGCGTTCGAGCGACTGCAGGCGCTCGACGGTGCCACGCATCTTATCGATCAGCCGCTTTCTTTCGAAGGGGTTGAACTCGATGTCGCGAATGGCGACGGAAATTTCCACGCGCGTGCGCGCCACATCCCACTTGGCGCGGATGTAAGGCTTTTTTTTCGATTTTGCGGTTTTGTCGAGCTTTGCGGCCTGCTTCAGCGCCAATTCGTACAGTTTCGCGATCTTGTCGATGGCCTTGAGCGTCTGCCTGGTCTTGTTCGCGATTTTTTCTTCGGTCAGCTCTTCATCGTCGAACACCACGATCTCTTTGATTGAGCGCGCACCCTTGCGCAGATCGTCGCCAACGGCGATCAGCTCCTTGATGACAATCGGCGACCGCGTGATGGACTTCATCACCACGAGCTGCCCGCGCTCGATGCGCTTGGCGATGGTGACTTCGCCTTCGCGCGTCAGCAGCGGCACCGTGCCCATCTCGCGCAGGTACATGCGCACGGGGTCGTTTGTTTTTTCCAGCGAGCCCGGGGTCAGGTCCAGTTCGCTGCTGCCTTCGTCGGAGTGCGCCTCGTCCTTCACCACCACGTCGTGCTCGCCCGGCTCGACCGAAACTTCCACAGCGCGGGCAGCCTTGGCCGACGCCTGATCCTCGTAAATTTCAATGCCGTTGCGTTCGAAGGTGGTGAGGAGATCGTCGATCTCTTCCGAGGAGTGCACTTCCGCGGGAAGCGAATCGTTCACTTCATCGTAGAGCAGATAGCCGCGCTCCTTGCCGATGGCAATGAGCTGCTTTACCGCATCATATTTTTCTTCAAGACCCACTGCGGCCACGAATTCCTCCCGCTCACGGACGGCAATCCCAAGCAATTCCGCGCGATTTTAGGGACAATGGTCTTCGCGTAGATTCAGGCAGGCTGGCGCGCTGGCGCGAACTGCGGGGAAATTCTCCCCTGAAATTCGACCGCTTGTCGGTGTGAAGCCCTCTGCGCCGCGCCACTGCTTGCCGCTCGCTCCGTGCGTTGCCCGCTTCCCGCACCCTTGGAGCCGATCCCCTGCTGCTAACTACATCTATTATATAGATGCATTTACCGGGAAAACCGTTACCCGCGAAACCCTATTACGCTACACGTTTAAGTCCTGTCTCGTCAATGTTTTAGTTTGTGGAAAAGTGTGCAAGACCGGGCGCGCTTTGAGGAAATCCCCTGGCGGATTAGCGGCTTGCCGCCAGCCGCCGCATCAACTCCTGCTTCTTTTCCAGCAGCCCGCGCAGCTCCGTTCCTGGCGGGTTGGCTTCAATGCTGCGCTGCACGTCGGCGAGTTCGCGCTCCGCTTGACGGTGCTGCAAGGCTTCGATGCAGCTTGCGGCCTCTTCCCAGGTCATCTCGCTGGTCTCTTCGAAAAGTATCTCGAAGAGCATGCGCCGGTCGCGCTCCTCAAGGATCGCGGCCACTTCCGTAGCCTGCACCGGGGCGCCCGAAAGGTTTGCAACAATGAGCGCGGCAAAGATTTTTTCCGTCTCCAGTCCATGATAAAGCTGCGCCGTTTGCAAACGCTGGGCCAGCTCCTGCCGGAAGTCTTCCGCCTCCGCCAGCATGCGAATCAGCCGGCGCTCGGCAGGTTTTGCGGCACGACCCATCATCTCCGGCTGAATCTTTATTTCGCTGCGGCGTTCCCTCGCCGCTTTGCGGAGCTCGGCGCGCAGCACCGGTTCCTCGATCCGGAACTTTTCCGAGATCCGCGTGGCCCATTCCGAGCGCAGGATGGGATTCGGAATCTTCTGCACGTACGGCAGGAGAAAATTCAGCGCACGTCGCTTGCCTTCAGCGTTCGAGATATCCGTCTGCAGCGCGCGGGCGATCAGATAGTCCACGTAGGGTGGCGCTTCTTTCGCCAGCTTGATGTACGCTTCTTTGCCGCGTTCGCGAATGAAAAGGTCCGGGTCGGCTTTCTTGTCTCCCACCGGGGGAAGCGCCAGCACACGGACTTCGAAATCCTGTTCGAGGAGCAGCGAAAGCGAGCGCTCCGTCGCCGCCTGCCCCGCCGTATCCGGGTCGTAATTGACGATCACGCGTTTGGTGAAGCGCCCCAGCAGCTTGATCTGCGGCTCCGCCAGGCTGGTGCCGCAGCTCGCCACCACGTTGCTGATGCCCGCGCGCGCCACGGCGATTGCGTCCATGTACCCTTCGACCAGGATCGCGAAATCTTCGCGGCGCATGGCCTCCTTGGCGCGGTCCATGTGATAGAGCACGTTGCTCTTCGAATAGATGGGCGTTTCCGGAGAGTTCAGATATTTCGGTTGGTCATCGCCGAGCGCGCGGCAGCCGAATGCCACGATCTTTCCCGATTCGTTGGCAATCGGAAACGTGATCCGCCGGCGGAAGCGGTCGAACATCCGCCCGCCATTTTGTTCTCGCGAGATCAGCCCGGACTCGGCAAGCACGTTCTCTTTATACTTGCTGCGCAGAAAACGCAGCAGCGCATCGCCGCCGCTCGGCGCGTAGCCAATGCCAAACCGCGCCATGGCCTCCTTGTCCAGGCCGCGGTCCTCAAGATATGCTCGCGCGGCTTTTCCTTCCAGCGTGCCTTCCAGTTGCTTCACAAAAAATGTCTGCGCCTCGCGGTGCATCTCCACCAGCAAGGCGCGCACCTGATTTTCTTTGCGTTCTTCCGGAGAGCGTTCTTGCGGGCGAGGGATGGCAATCCCGCACTTCTCGGCGACCAGCCTCAGCGCTTCCGGAAACTCACACTTTTCCATGTCCTTGACGAAGTTGAAGACGTCGCCGCCCTTGCCACAGCCGAAGCAATAGAAGATCTGCTTGACCGGAGAAACCGTGAAGGATGGCGTCTTTTCCTGATGGAACGGGCAGAGGCCGCTGAAGTCTTTGCCGGTCTTTTTCAGCCGGACGTACTCGCCCACCACGCGGACAATGTCCGCTTGCTGCTTCACCTTGTCCGCAAATGATCCCGCTTCCGCCATGTGGTTTTATGCACGCAATTCTACAACTGTGATCGCTTTGCCGCCGCGTTCCTCGGTCTCGAACGATTGCCGCTCGACCAGAGGATGCGTCTTGAGAAATTCCGCAAGGCCTTTGCGCAAGGCGCCTGTGCCGTGCCCATGAATGATGCGAATGCGCGTTTGATTTGCCAAGGCAGCTTCGTCCAAGTATTTATCTACGCGCTCGGTAGCTTCTTCGACACGCATGCCGATCACATTGATTTCACCGGCTGCCGCGGCTTCGCTGGACCGCGCAGTTACAGTGACGTTTCGCGGTGACGCGGTAGTTGCGCCTGATTTCTGCGCGGGGAGCGCGTCTTCGACTCCCGTAATCTCATCTACCGCGACCTTCATGCGGAGCGGTCCCGCCTCAATCTCCGCGGATGATCCGTCGATCCGCCGCAGCACCACCGGCTTGTTGAAGCCGCGGACGCGGATGCGCGCTCCTGGCTGCAACTTTTCAAGGCTGACCATTTCGGAAGAGGCCGCGACGGTGCCGAGATCCTTTTGCGATTCGGAAATGGTTTGCACTACGGCAGCGTTCAGTTCTTCGCGC
Source organism: Acidobacteriota bacterium (assembly GCA_043758915.1). GTDB lineage: Bacteria > Acidobacteriota > Terriglobia > Acidiferrales > UBA7541 > Acidiferrum. The sequence goes on from JAYVMO010000096.1 coordinate 14,359, forward strand.
GCTTCGCCGCGCGCGTCTTGCATCTTGCGGCGCGCCGTTTTTTCGACGGAAGCGCGCAGTTCGCGCTCTTTCACCGCCTCCACGATGCGCGCGACATTTTCGTCGAAACGCTTCTGCATCTCCGCAAACTGCGCTTCGAGTTCCTTGATGCGCTTTTGCTGGCGCTCGGCCCATTCCGTGCGCAGCGCGCGGCGCTCCTCCTCGATCGCGTGCCGTTCCATCGTCATCTGCTGCTGCATGCGATCGAGTTCGTCGCGGCTGCGGTGCAAGTAGGCAATCAGGTCCGCTGCTTCGCGCGTTTCCGGCGCCAGCAGCGCGCGTGCCTTCTCGATAATTTCCGGTGCCATCCCCAGCCGCTGCGCGATGGCAATGCCGCTTGATCCGCCCGGCACGCCAACCATCAAGCGATACGTCGGGCGCAAATTCACATCATCGAATTCCACCGCGGCATTCAC
>JAYVMO010000097.1:0-14957 GCA_043758915.1 Acidobacteriota bacterium
ATTGGTCACATTGATCATGGCAAGACGACGTTGACGGCGGCGATCACCAAGGTGCTGAGCAAGCACAATCCGAAGGTGCAGTTCCGGGCGTTTGATTCCATCGACAACGCGCCGGAAGAGCGCGAGCGGGGCATCACCATTGCGGTGTCGCACGTGGAGTACGAGACGGCCAACCGGCACTACGCGCACATGGATTGCCCGGGGCACGCGGACTACATCAAGAACATGATCACCGGGGCGGCGCAGATGGACGGCGCGATTTTGGTGGTGGCGGCGACGGACGGGCCGATGCCGCAAACGCGCGAGCACATTTTGCTGGCGCGGCAGGTGGGGGTACCGGCGGTGGTGGTGTTTTTGAACAAATGCGACATGGTGGAAGACGCGGAGCTGCTGGAGCTGGTGGAGTTGGAAGTTCGCGAACTGCTGAAGAGCTATCAATTTCCGGGCGACACCATTGCGATGGTTCGCGGTTCGGCATTGCAAGCGCTGAACGGCGACGCGAAGTGGGAGAAATCGATCGAGGAGTTGATGGAAGCGGTGGACAAGAACGTGCCGCTGCCGGTGCGCGACGTGGACAAACCGTTTGCCATGCCGATTGAAGATATTTTTTCAATTTCGGGACGCGGCACGGTGGTGACCGGGAGAATCGAGCGCGGCAAGGTAAAGGTTGGCGAGGAAATCGAGATTGTGGGCTTCCGTGCGACGCAGAAGAAGGTAGTGACGGGCGTGGAGATGTTCAAGAAGTTGCTGGATGAAGGGCTGGCGGGCGACAACGTGGGTTTGCTGCTGCGCGGCACGGAAAAAGAAGACGTGGAGCGCGGGCAAGTGGTGTGCAAGCCGGGAAGCATAACGCCGCACACGAAGTTCAAGGCGGAAGCGTACGTATTGACGAAGGAAGAAGGCGGGCGGCACACGCCGTTTTTCTCGGGCTACCGGCCGCAGTTTTATTTCCGGACCACGGACGTGACTGGGGATATGAAACTGCCGGCGGGAGTGGAGATGGTGATGCCGGGGGACAACGTGAGCTGCGAAGTGACGCTGATCACGCCGGTGGCATTGGAGAAGGGGCTGCGTTTCGCGATTCGCGAAGGCGGCCACACGGTCGGAGCCGGCGCCGTCACGGAGATCATCGAGTAACAGTTTGAATTCCCCGCCATGTTGACGGGCGGGTTTTTCCCGGGCACGCTCGGGCGCTGGGTACTAAAAAAGGATTAAGCGATGCGCGAGATCATTACGCTGCAGTGCGGCGATTGCAAGAACCGCAACTACACGACGACGAAGAACAAACGAAAGCATACCGAGCGTATGGAAACCAAGAAGTTTTGCAATACGTGCCGCAAGCAGACGGCGCACAAAGAAGTGAAATAACCTCTGGTTTTCGTGGTTTTGCGAGGGTGCGGGGCGGGCCGGTTTTGATCTTAGGGGAGTCGTCCAACGGCTAGGACTCCGGTCTCCAAAACCGGGTATGGGGGTTCGAGTCCCTCCTCCCCTGCCAGAAATCTGTGGGACAGGCAATCTTGCTTGTCCGCTGTGAGTGAAGAGGACGAATGGCCACGCAGGCGGTCAAAGTGAAGAACGAAGAAGAGAAGGGCAACGCCATCACCGGAGCAGCCGCCGGCATCGGCGAGCGGATTTCCGGCAAGATCACCGACAGTCGCGAGTTTCTCCACGACGTTCGCGTGGAAATGAAGCAGGTGACCTGGCCGGGCCGGGAAGACGTGGTTTCCACGACGTGGGTGGTGATCGCCACGGTGATTTTTTTCGGCGTGTTCTTGTGGTTCGTCGATCTGGGCGTGCAGCGGGGCGTTTCGTACATTTTTAAATTATTCGGCGTGTAAGGGGATCGCGAATTCATGGGCATGCAGTGGTACATCATCCATACGTACTCGGGCTTTGAGAAAAAAGTGAAGGAAAGCCTCGAGAGCCGTGTGGCGGCGTTCACGCTTCAGGACAAGATCGGGCGCGTGCTCATCCCCGTGGAGGACGTCGTGGAAGTCCGCGGCGGCAAGAAGGTCGTTTCGTCGAGAATGTCTTATCCCGGCTACGTGCTGGTGGAGATGGACCTGGACGAAAACACCTGGCACATCGTGCGCTCCACGCCGCGGGTCACCGGTTTCGTGGGCTCCGCCACTTCACCCTCGCCGCTGTCCGAGGCCGAAGTGGACGCCATCATCAACCGCGTGCACACGCCGCAGAACCGCCCGAAACCCAAGGTGATTTTCGAGCGCAACGAACAGGTGCGCATCGTGGACGGCCCGTTTGCCAATTTCAACGGCAGCGTCGAGGAGATCGACAGCGATCACAGCCGTTTGAAGGTGTCGGTAACGATTTTCGGCCGCTCGACGCCGGTGGAGCTGGATTTCGCGAGCGTTGAAAAGCTGGGTTAAGCCGCGCAAGGCGCGAGACAAACAGGGATTGAGGCCGAGACATGGCAAAGAAGATACAGACCACCATCAAGCTGCAATTGCCCGCAGGCAAGGCCACGCCCGCGCCGCCGGTGGGCACCGCGCTCGGCCCGCACGGCTTGAACATCATGGATTTTTGCAAGCAGTTCAACGCCAAGACGGGCAAAGAGCCGGACGGAATGATTTTCCCGGTGCTCGTGACGGTTTATACGGACCGCACCTTCACCTTCATCCTCAAGACGCCGCCGGCTTCGGTTTTGCTAAAGCGTGCCGCAAACATCGCCAAAGGTTCCGCCGAGCCGAACCGCAACAAGGTTGGCAAGGTCACCATGAAGCAAGTGCAGGAAATTGCGAAGATCAAGCTTGTCGATCTCAACACCACGAATCTGGACGCGGCAGTGCGCACCGTGATGGGTACGGCGCGGAACATGGGTTTGGAAGTCGTGGAAGCCTAGAAGTTCAGGCGCTCAGAGATCGAAGGGGTAGCAGCAATGGCAAAAAAATCGGGTAAGCACTTCGAGAACGCGCGCAAGAAGGTGGAAGCGCGTCCCTACAAGCTCAGCGAAGCCGCCGAGCTTTTGAAGAAAACGCACCACACCAAGTTCAACGAGACCGTGGAACTGGCCATTAACCTGGGCGTCGATCCGAAGCATTCCGACCAGGTAGTCCGCGGCACCGTGGGACTTCCCCATGGTCTGGGAAAGTCCGTTCGCGTGCTGGTCATCGCGGGTGGCGACAAGCTTCGCGAAGCGCAGGAAGCTGGAGCGGATTTCGTCGGCGGCGATGAGGTGGTGCAAAAAATCATGGAAGGCTGGACGGACTACGACGCGGTGATCGCTACCCCGGACATGATGCGTTCCGCCGGCAAGCTCGGCAAAGTGCTCGGCCCGCGCGGCTTGATGCCCAACCCGAAGACGGGGACGGTGACGTTCGACGTCGCGAAAGCGATCAAGGAAGTGAAGGCCGGTAAAGTGGAATTTCGCGTCGACAAAGCCGGCATCGTTCACTGCGCCATCGGCAAGATCCAATTCGACGCCGCAAAGATCGCGGAAAACGCCCATGCGGTCATCAGCGCGGTCGTGAAAGCCAAGCCCGCTGCCGCCAAGGGCAAGTACGTCAAGAAAATTACACTGACCTCGACCATGGGTCCGGGCATCACCATCGACCTGGCCGAAGCGGAGGAGCTCGCCACCGCCGCCTGATGGTGGCGGAAACGCAGCGGAACGAATTTATGAAAAAGCGCAGCGAAAAACAGCAGGATCTCGACAAACTGAAGACCGAGCTGGCGCAGGTCTCGACGGTCATCCTCACTACGTTTCAAGGCATCACCGTCGAGGACGACACCAAGCTCCGCCGCGCGGTGCAGGCTGCCGGCGGCAAATACAAGGTGGTCAAGAACACGCTCGCCGAGCGGGCCGGTTCCGGCACGCCCTCGGAGAATCTGCTCAAGAACCTGAGCGGCACGAATTCGATTGCTTACACCTCCAGCGATCCCGTGGCGCTTGCCAAAGCGCTCACCAAGGTGGCCAAGACCGTTCCGGCTTTTCAGTTCAAGTCCGGTGTCGTGGAAGGCCGCGTCATTTCCATCGCGGAGATTCTGCAGCTCGCGAATCTTCCCTCGAAGGAGGAATTGATCAGCAAGATCATGTTCTTGCTGAACGCTCCGGCCCAGCGCATCGCCATGGCGCTGCACGCGCTGCCGCGCAATCTCGCGGTCACCGTCAGCGAAGCCATCAAGGCCAACAAGTTTGGGTCTGCCGCGGGCGGTGCAGCACCCAGTACCGCAGCAACTCCCGAAGCGGCCCAGTAAATTTAATTTCTAGAGTTGAGAGGAGAAGAAAGAGTCATGTCGAAAGTCGAAACGATCCTGGAAGAAATCAAGGGACTGACGCTGCTGGAAGCGTCCGACCTGGTGAAGAAAATGGAAGAAGCCTTCGGCGTCTCCGCGGCTGCGGCCACCGTTGTGGCAGCGGGCGGGGCGGCGGCGGGCGGCGCGGCACCGGCGGAAGAGAAGACGGAATTCACCGTCGTGCTCACCGATATCGGCGGCAACAAGATCAACGTCATCAAGGCGGTCCGCGAAGTCACGAGCCTGGGCCTCAAGGAAGCCAAGGACCTCGTGGATGGCGCTCCCAAGACCGTCAAGGAAGGCGTCAATAAGGACGAAGCCGCCACCATCAAGAAGAAGTTCGAAGAGGCCGGCGCCAAGGTCGAGATCAAGTAGTTCTTCGGCCCCGGCGCGGCCGGGGCCAAACAGGACTCGGGGTAACACGAGTTTTCGAGCAGGGGCGCGGTTCATCGGGCGATGGGACCGTGCAGAGGAATTCACGTACGCAAGTCGAGGCCGGTACTGGTTACAACTGCAAAGGTCCTTTCCGGACCGCCGGCAGCCGTGTGCGCGCCGAGTTTGGGCAGCAAGCGCCGCACGGCTCTAGGTGTCTTTCCCCTGTTTTTTCCGCACGCTGCCCAAAAGGGATGTTGACCGCTTCGCGGTCAGTCCGGGAGAGGTAGACCACGCATGCCGAATAGGAATCAACACGTCCGGGAACGCCAGCGTCTGGATTTCGCGAAAATCCAGAGCACGATTCAGATTCCCAACCTGATTGAAGTCCAGATGAAGTCCTATCAGCGCTTTCTGCAGATGGACCTTTTGCCGAGCGAGCGCGATGACGGCGGGCTGCAGTCCGTGTTCACTTCCGTGTTTCCGATCAAGGATTTCCGCGAGATGTCGCAACTGGAGTTTGTGGACTACTCCATCGGCAACTGGGAGTGCAAGTGCGGCAACCTCAAGGGGCTGCATCACCTCCGCGCGACTTGCCGCAGTTGCGGAGCATCGGTGGTGACCAATCCCTACCAGACCGGCGACGTCATTTGCCATAAGTGCGGTACGTTCAATAAGAACACGCCGACCTTCTGCAACAAATGCGGCGACCCCGTGGCCATGCAGCTCAAGTACGACGTGAATGAGTGCCAGGAGCGCGGCATGACCTATTCCGCGCCGCTCAAAGTCACCATCCGGCTCACCATTTACGACAAGGATCCTGATACCGGCGCGAAGACCATCCGCGACATCAAGGAGCAGGAAGTTTTCTACGGCGATATTCCTTTGATGACCGAGAACGGCACGTTCGTCATCAATGGCACCGAGCGCGTCATCGTTTCCCAGTTGCACCGCTCGCCCGGCGTCTTTTTCGAAAGCGCCGACAACCGCACGTACTTTCTCGGGAAAATCATTCCCTACCGCGGGTCGTGGGTGGAATTCGAATACGACACCAAGAACATTCTCTACGTGCGCATCGACCGCAAGCGCAAATTCCTCGGCTCGATCTTCCTCCGCGCCCTGGGAATGAAGTCCAACGAAGACATTCTGCGCACGTTTTACCAGGTCGAGCGCATTTCCTTGCGCGAGAAAGACCTTTTCTGGAACGTTTCGCCCGGTATCGTCGACCGCAAGCTGACGCACGAGATCCGCAACCCGAAGTCCGATGAAGTGATCGTCGGCGCGCACAAACGCATCACCGAAAACCTCTTCAAGGAACTCATCAAGGCGAAGATTTCACAGATTCGCGCGTCTCTCGGCGATCTCGAAGGCGCTTACAGCGTCGCCGACGTGGTGAACCGCCAGACCGGCGAAGTTCTGCTGGAAGCCAACAAGGCGCTCACCGCGGATCTCTGGCAAGCCTTTGCCGAAGGCGGCATCACGGAAGTTGACGTCTTCTTCCCGGAGCGCGACGAAATCGGCGTGGTGCTCTCGCGCACGCTGGATAAGGATGCCATCCGCTCTTCCAAGGAAGCGCTCATTGAAATCTACCGCAAGCTGCGTCCCGGCGATCCCCCGACGCTAGAAACGGCCACCAATCTCTTTCGCGGCATGTTCTTCGATCCGCGCAAGTACGATTTCAGCCGCGTCGGCCGCCTCAAGTTCAACATCAAGATGGGGCTGGACACGCCGCTGAACAATCGCACGCTGGAAACGCCGGACTTCGTCTCGGCCATCAAATATCTCTTCAAGCTGCGCAAGAGCATCGGCGTGGTCGACGACATCGATCATCTCGGCAACCGCCGCGTTCGCGCGGTCGGCGAGCTGCTCGAAAACCAGTTCCGCATCGGCCTGGTCCGCATGGAACGCGCCATCAAGGAAAAGATGAGCGTGTACCAGGAAATGTCCACGGCTATGCCGCACGACCTGGTCAACGCCAAGCCGGTGATGGCGGCCATCCGCGAATTTTTCGGCTCCTCGCAGCTCAGCCAGTTCATGGACCAGACCAACCCGCTCAGCGAAATCACGCACAAGCGGCGTCTCTCGGCCCTGGGGCCCGGCGGCCTCTCGCGCGAACGCGCGGGTTTCGAGGTTCGCGACGTTCACCCCACGCACTACGGCCGCATCTGCCCCATCGAAACGCCGGAAGGCCCGAACATCGGTCTGATCAGCTCGCTCTCCTGCTTTGCGCGCATTAACGATTACGGCTTCATCGAGTCGCCCTACCGCAAGGTTAAAGGCGGCCGCATCATCGACTACGTGCAAATCGTCAATGCCGGCGACAGTGAATTCAAAGCCGGGGAGATCATCGAAAAGGACCGCGTGGAAGAGCTCAACGAAGAGCTCAAACGCCGCAAGGTAGTCTGCGAGCCGTACTGCTTCTATCTCTCGGCTTGGGAAGAAGACAAGTATGTTGTCGCGCAGGCCAACGTTTCTCTCGATGAGCGCTTGAAAATCACCACCGAGCTGGTCAACTGCCGGCAGGCCGGCAACTTCGTGCTCAAGGGCCGCGATGAAGTCGACTACGTGGACGTTTCGCCCAAGCAACTCGTTTCCGTGGCCGCCAGCCTCATCCCGTTCCTGGAAAACGACGACGCCAACCGCGCGCTCATGGGTTCGAACATGCAGCGCCAGGCCGTGCCGCTCATTCGCGGCGATGCTCCGCTCGTGGGCACGGGCATGGAGCGCGTCACCGCCCGCGATTCCGGCGCCGTGGTGCTTTGCAAGCGCGAGGGTATCGTCGATCAGGTGGACTCCGAGCGCATCATCGTGCGCGTGGAATCCGATCACTCCGGCGTTCTCAGCCGCGAAGTGGGCGCGGACATCTACCAGCTCATCAAGTTCAAGCGTTCGAACCAGAACACTTGCATCAACCAGAAGCCGCTGGTGCGCGTCGGCGATCACGTGAAGAAGGGACAAGTTCTCGCCGACGGGCCTTGCACCGAGCGCGGTGAACTGGCCCTCGGCCGCAATATCCTCGTCGCTTTCCTTCCCTGGCGCGGGTACAACTTCGAAGACGCCATCCTGGTCAGCGACAAACTGGTCAAGGACGACTACTACACCTCCATCCACATCGAGGAGTACGAAATCGAAGCGCGCGACACCAAGCTCGGCCCCGAAGAAGTTACTCGCGACATTCCCAATATCAGCGAGTCCTTCCTGCGCAACCTGGACGAAAGCGGCGTCATCCGCGTCGGCGCGGTTATCAAGCCCGGCGATATTCTTGTCGGCAAGGTTACCCCCAAGGGTGAAACCACCCTCACGCCGGAAGAAAAGCTGCTTCGCGCGATCTTTGGCGAAAAGGCCGGCGACGTTCGCGATGCCTCCCTCTATTGCCCGCCGGGCATCGAGGGCACCATCGTCGATGTAAAAATCTTCACCCGCAAGGGCGGAGAAAAGGACGAGCGCCACAAGGCCATCGAAGCTTCTCAGGTCTTCAAACTCGAGAAGAACCTCGCCGACGAAATCCGCATCCTCACCGATGAACGCCTCAAGCGCCTCAACGATCTTCTCGGCGGCAAGATTCTGCAGGCCGACCTGCACGACGAGAAGACCAACAAGCGCCTCTTGACCAAGGGCGTTGAGCTGACGCGCGAGTTGATCGAAAAGATCTCCACGCGCAACCTCAAGCGCCTCAAGCTCAACGAGAAAGATCCGCTGCTCATCGAGAAGATCGAAGAGATCGAGGAGATGACCTCGCGCCAGATCGACGTGCTCCGCAAGATCACCGAGGAGCGCAAGGAAAAACTCAAAAAGGGCGATGAGCTGCCTCCGGGCGTCATCAAGCTGGTCAAGGTCTATATCGCCATGAAGCGCAAGCTCTCCGTCGGCGACAAAATGGCCGGACGACACGGCAACAAGGGCGTGATCGCCCGCATCGTGCCGCAGGAAGACTTGCCGTGCCTTCCCGATGGCACTCCGGTCGAGATCGTTCTGAATCCGCTCGGCGTTCCTTCTCGTATGAACGTCGGACAGATTCTCGAAACACACCTCGGCTGGGCCGCCAAGGAACTCGGCAACAGCTTGAAGCGCCTGCTCAGCAAGGAAGTCAAGGCCGAGGCGCTCCGCCGCTGGTTCCGCGAAGTCTTCACGGAAACCGCCGTTTGGAAGACGCTCGCAAAACTAAGCGACGAAGAGTTGCTGGAATATGCCGAAGGCTTCCGCGAGGGCATTCCCTTCGCCACGCCGGTCTTCGACGGCGCGCGCGAACCGGAAATCCGCCACCTGCTCGAAGTCGCTGGCCTGCCGCACGCGGGCAAGATCAACCTCTTCGACGGCATGACCGGCGAACAGTTCGATCAGCCCATTACCGTCGGCTACATCTACATGCTGAAGCTCTCGCATCTTGTCGACGACAAGATTCACGCGCGGTCCATCGGCCCGTACTCGCTCATCACCCAGCAGCCGCTGGGCGGTAAGGCGCAGTTCGGCGGCCAGCGCTTCGGCGAAATGGAAGTGTGGGCGCTCGAAGCGTACGGCGCGGCGCACATCCTGCAAGAACTGCTCACGGCGAAGTCGGACGATGTCTATGGCCGCGCGAAGATCTACGAGGCCATCGTCAAGGGCGAACCGGGTATCGAGCCCGGCGTGCCCGAATCGTTCAACGTGCTGGTCCGCGAGCTGCAGGCGCTCTGTCTGGACGTCGAGTTGATGAAGCGGCAGAAACCGCAGGTGGAAAAAGCCGCGGACTAAGAAACATCGGGACGGCAGGGGCGCGGCATGCCGCGCCCCTGCAAGGCAGCGAACGCGAATTTGCGGTTTTCGGTAGTTGGGTTCTCAGCCGTCGCGGTGCACGCCAAGCGCGCTCACCGGAGACGCGGCCCCGATGAAAGTCGGGGAGGGAGGAAACAACCTTGTATCGCAGCAGCCCTTATGATCGCGCCAGTTTGATCGCCGATTTCGATTCCATCCGCATCAGCCTGGCAAGCCCGGAAAAAATCCGTTCGTGGTCGCACGGCGAAGTCACCAAGCCGGAGACCATCAACTACCGCACCTTCAAGCCCGAGCGTGACGGCCTGTTCTGCGCCAAGATTTTCGGCCCGGTCACCGACTGGGAATGCTTGTGCGGCAAGTACAAGCGCATGAAGCACCGCGGGGTGATCTGCGACAAGTGCGGCGTGGAAGTCACGCTCAGCAAGGTGCGCCGCGAGCGCCTCGGCCATATCGAGCTGGCTTCCCCCTGCTCGCACGTGTGGTTTTTCAAGGGCTTGCCCAGCCGCATCGGCTACCTGCTGGACATTTCCATGCGCGATCTCGAGCGCATCCTGTACTTCGAAGCCTTCGTGGTCGTCGATCCCGGCGAAGTCGCCGTTCTTCGCGAACGCGAAGTTCTGCTGGAGGACAAGTACCGCGAACTCCAGAAGGAATATCCCGGCCAGTTCACCGCCAAGATGGGCGCGGAAGCCATCAAGGAACTACTCCGCCGCGTGGAGGTCGATAAGCTCTCCGACGAGCTCCGCGAAAAAATGAAGACCGATCCGTCTCTCCAGAAGCGGATCAAGTTCGCCAAGCGCCTCAAAGTGCTCGAAGCGTTCCGCAAGAGCGGCAACAAGCCGGAATGGATGATTCTGGACGTCGTTCCCGTCCTTCCGCCGGAGTTGCGCCCGCTCGTGCCACTCGACGGCGGCCGCTTCGCCACTTCCGATCTCAACGACCTCTATCGCCGCGTCATCAACCGCAATAACCGGTTGAAGAAACTCATGGAGCTTCGCGCGCCGGACGTCATCGTGCGCAACGAAAAGCGCATGCTCCAGGAAGCCGTTGACGCCTTGTTCGACAACGGCCGCCGCGGCCGCGTTCTCCGCGGAACCAACAACCGCCCGCTCAAGTCCCTCAGCGATACCCTCAAGGGCAAGCAGGGCCGTTTCCGCCAGAACCTGCTCGGCAAGCGCGTGGACTACTCCGGCCGTTCCGTGATCGTCGTTGGCCCGGAACTGAAGCTCCACCAGTGCGGTTTGCCGAAGAAGATGGCGCTCGAGCTGTTCAAGCCGTTCATCTACCACAAGCTCGAAGCCCAGGGCCACTGCACCACCATCAAGCAAGCCAAGGAGATGGTCGAGCAGCAGGATCCCGTCGTTTGGGACATTCTCGAGGATGTCATTAGCGAACATCCGGTGATGCTCAACCGCGCTCCGACTCTGCACCGCTTGGGCATCCAGGCATTCGAACCGGTGCTCGTCGAAGGCAAGGCTATCCGCATTCACCCGCTGGTCTGCACCGCTTTCAACGCGGACTTTGACGGCGACCAGATGGCCGTGCACATTCCGCTTTCGCCGGAGGCCCAGGTCGAAGCCTCCGTGCTGATGCTCAGCTCACGCAATATCCTCTCTCCCGCGCACGGTTTGCCTCTCGCCGTCCCGTCGCAGGACATGGTTCTCGGCATTTATTACCTGACCAAGTCCAAGCCCGGCGCCAAGGGCGAAGGCCGCGTCTTCGGGGCCACCGACGAAGTCGTTCTCGCGCTCGAGGCCGGCGAAGTCGAGCTGCTCACGCCCGTCCGTCTGCGCTACACCGGTGAAGTCATCGACCTCACCACCGCTTACGACGATCAGGACGTGCCGCATACCGTGCCCGTCAAGATGGAGCGCCAGTTCATTCAGACCACTGTTGGCCGCGTCATCTTCAATTCGCACTTGCCGGAAAAGTTCCCTTATGTGAACGGCCTGCTCAAGAAGAAGGGTGTTCAGCAGCTCGTGTACTACGCTTACTTGCGTTTTGGCCTGGAGGACACCGTCGTTCTGCTCGACCACTTGAAGGATCTGGGCTTCACGTACGCCACCAAATCCGGCATCTCCATCGGCATCGACGACATGCTCATCCCCAGCGACAAGTACAAACTCGTCGAAAACGCCGAAAAAGAAGTCGTCAAGGTCCAGCAGCAGTACCTCGACGGCGCCATCACCAACGGCGAGCGCTACAACAAAGTCATCGCCATCTGGGGCGACATTACCGAACGCGTCGCCGACGAAATGTTCAAGGCCCTCGAAAACCAGGACAAGGAAGGCAACATCAACCCCGTCTACGTCATGGCCGACTCCGGCGCGCGCGGTTCGAAACAGCAGATCCGCCAGCTCTCCGGCATGCGCGGCTTGATGGCCAAGCCTTCCGGCGAAGTCATCGAAACGCCCATCACTTCCAACTTCCGCGAAGGCCTTACCGTGCTGCAGTACTTCATTTCCACGCACGGCGCGCGCAAGGGCTTGGCCGATACCGCGCTGAAAACCGCGGACTCCGGCTACCTTACCCGCCGCCTCGTGGACGTCGCTCAGGATGTCATCATCAATGAGCGCGATTGCGGCACCAGCGACGGCATCTTCGTCGAGCCCATCGTGGAAGCCGGCGTCGAAGTCGAGCCGCTCCGCGACCGCATCGTTGGCCGCGTTTCCCTCGATAAAATCAAGGACTTCGAGGGCACGGTCATCGTTGACGTCAACCAGGAAATTACCGAAGAGCTCGCCAACCAGGTCCAGGGTGCGGGCATTGAGCGCGTGCGTATCCGTTCCGTGCTCACTTGCGAATCCCGCCGCGGTGTTTGCGCCCTCTGTTATGGACGCAACCTCGCCACTGGCCGCATGGTCGAGTTGGGCGAAGCCGTCGGCGTCATCGCCGCGCAGTCCATCGGCGAACCCGGCACGCAGCTCACCATGCGCACCTTCCACATCGGCGGAACCGCCACGCGCGTCTCCGAGCGTTCCACGCTCGAAGCCCGCAACAACGGTGTCGTCAAGTTCGTGGACATGAAGTTTGTCCAAGGCCGCGGCGGCACTTCCATCGCCATGAACCGCGCCGGCTTGATCGCCATCGTCGATGAAAAGAGCCGCGAGAAGGAGCGCTACCACGTGGTTTACGGCGCGCGCCTCCGCGTTCAGGACGGCGAACACGTCACCCACGGCCAGATCCTGGCCGAATGGGATCCGTTCACCTTCTCGATCCTCACCGAAACCGCCGGCTCCGTGAAGTTTGACGACCTGCGGCCCGGTCTGACGATCGAGGAACAAGTCGACGAAGTCACCGGCCTCTCGCAGGACGTCGTCACCCTGCCTCCGGGCGATGAAAAGCATCAGCCGGCCATTCTGGTTCGCGACTCCGCCGGAAAAATCCGGAAAAAGTACCTCATGCCTTCCCGCGCTCACTTGATGGTCAAGGATGGCGACCAGGTGCAGGCCGGCGACGTGCTCGCAAAGATTCCGCGCGAAACCACCAAGACCAAGGACATCACCGGCGGCCTCCCGCGCGTTGTCGAACTCTTCGAAACCCGCAAGCCCAAGGATCCCGCGGTCATCAGCGAAATCGATGGCCACGTCCGTTACGGCGACATCGCCAAGGGCATGCGCAAGGTGTACGTCGAAAGCGGGGATGGCAAAACCACCAAGGAATACTCCATCCCCCGCGGTGTGCACATCAACGTTCAGGAAGGCGACCACGTCAAAGCCGGCGAGGCCCTCATCGATGGTCCGCTCAACTTGCACGACTTGCTCGCCGTCCTCGGTGAAAAATTCACACAAGCCTATCTCGTCAACGCTATTCAGGAGGTCTACCGCCTCCAGGGTGTGAACATCAACGACAAGCACATCGAAACCATCTCGCGCCAGATGATGCGCTGGGTCAAGGTCGAAGACGTGGGCGACACCACCTTCCTCCTCGAGGAACAAGTCGATAAATTCCGCTTCCGCGAAGAGAATGACCGCATCATCGCCGACGGTGGCCGCCCCGCAACGGGCCGTCCATTGCTCCTTGGTATCACCAAGGCGTCGCTCTCGACCGATTCGTTCATCTCGGCTGCGAGCTTCCAGGAGACCACTCGCGTCCTCACGGAAGCCGCGGTTGCCGGCAAGGTGGACTACCTCCGCGGCCTCAAGGAAAACGTCATCATGGGCCGCCTCATCCCCGCCGGAACGGGTCTCGAGCACTACCGCAGCATTCAGTTGCTGACGGAAATGCCCCCTCCCTCACCGATGGAGGAAATTCCGGAAGCCGCCGAGCTTACCGCCGAAGAAGCCGCGGCGCTCGATTTCCTCCAGAAGGACACCGAAGCCGACGCTGCAACCGAAGGCTAAACTGTTTCCATGGCGGGCTTTCCCCGCCTCGGATCAAAACCCACGGCGTCCCCGTTCTTCACTGGGACGCCGTCTTCTTTTCTTCTCAATTCGTACAGGTATCCTTCAGGAACTTCCCGCGCTTCCCGTCATTGCCGAATCCTGCTCCTCATTCCTACAATAGCTATTGCACCATTACTGACGACGATTCCGCCAGTTGGGCTGGTTGCCGTTTACTCGCATGCTTGACCAGAAAAAATCCGCCCCAGGTCCCGCCAGCGGCTCCTCGCCGGGGGCGGAAAGCCGTTCTTCGGTCCGTGCCCAATTCGAACAGTTTGAAAAACGTCAGAGCGAACTCTGGCGCCTTACTTTCCTGGTTCTCTTTGTTCTCGCGCTGGTCTTCGCCTGGATGTCCTGGGATTCCGTGCGCTCCTTCACGCATCATTTCGAGGCTTTGCCCATCGGCCTGGTCGTTCTTGTCGCCCTCTTCGGCGCTTACATGTGGAAGAAGACGCAGGAAATTTCCGAGCTCCGCAGCCTGATGCGCGGCATCGAACAACACGATGCCACCCCGCCCAGCGACAAGCAGCTCGAGCAGCTCTTCGAGATCATTTCCCGTTCTCAGCAGGGCTTCCGCGATCTCATCGATTCTTTTGATGATATTCTTCTTGCTCTGTCCCTGGATGGCGAAATCCGCGCCGTCAATCGCAGCTTTTCCGATCTGGCCGGTGTCCCCTTTTCCCAGATTATCGGCAAGCCCATCTCCGATTTTCTCGAGGAAGCCACCGGCGACGGCCCCGGTATGCTGCGCCGCTCCATGCCTCGGTTTCTCGAGCGCCGCAATTGGTCGGGCATCCTTCAGGTTCGTCTGAAGGGCCGCAACTCGGTCTACTTCTTTGACTGCGTGGCCCACGCCATGGTGCGTGGCGATGAAGTCAACGGCGTCACCGTTCTTGCCCGCGATATCACCGCCTTGCGCAGGAACGAAGCCCGTTTCACCGAACTCTTCGAAACCCTCCAGGAAGGCATCTACATCGCCACTCCGGACGGCGCCATTCTCGACGCCAATCCCGCGCTCGTCCGCATGCTTGGCTACGGCGCCAAGGAGGAATTGCTGGCCAAGACGGTGCCCGAGGTCTTCACCGATCGCACGGAAAGAAAGATCATCAAGGAGCACGTGGACCGCGAGCCCATGCTTCAGGGCCGCGAGATCACGCTCCTGCGCAAGGACGGCGCACCCATCGTTTGCCTCAACAC